>CAYNDI010000037.1:4092-13447 GCA_964395955.1 uncultured Dehalococcoidaceae bacterium | reverse complement strand
GGCGATATCGTCCTTGTCAGTATCAACTATCGCCTGGGGGCGTTAGGATTTATAAATCTTAAGGAGATTACCGGGGGTAAGATACCCGCTACCGGCAACGAAGGATTACTCGACCAGATAGCGGCTCTGGAATGGGTGCAGGATAATATCGCCGCTTTCGGCGGTAATCCGGATGACATTACCATTTTCGGTTTTTCCGCCGGCGGCATGAGTGTCGGCACTTTGCTATGTATGCCCCTGGCCAGCGGTAAATTCCAGAAAGCTATAAACCGCAGCGGCGCGGCGAATGTCGTCGGTCCGCTGGACAGTTCGGTAAAAATGTCCGAAGAATACTTAAGGATGCTGAACCTTACGGGTAAGGACACCGACGCTTTGCGTAATCTTACCCCGCAGCAGTTGCTTGACGGTCAGCAGCAATTGAGTATGAAGGTACGTGAGGCCGAGTCCAGGGCGACGCCCTTTCAGCCGGTTGTTGATGGGCAGGTAATTCCGGAATGGCCCATCGATGCCATTAGAAAAGGCTCCGCCAGAAACATCCCCGTTATGGCGGGCAACGCGCTTGACGAGTTAAAAGCGGTGAATATGATGGACCCTGCCATGCGTAATCTGGACGAAGCGGAATTGCAGAGAAGGCTGGCTGAACTGGCGCCGCCTGATATGGTGCCGGGACTGATAAGCACTTATCGTAATGCCCTGAAAAAACGCGGCTCTAAAGCCGACCCGCCCGATATCATGGGAACCGTGGGTATGGACCTTATGTTCCGGATATCCACCATCAGGCTGGTTGAAGCACAGCGCGATAACGGCGCGCCGGCCTATAATTACCTGTTCGCTTATAAATCACCGGCCATGGGCGGCGTACTGGGGGCCATGCACGGCTCGGACAATCCGTTCCTTTTCGGTAACCTTGATCCGGAACTATCCGGTACGGGGCCGGAAGTTGAAAGCCTGGCCGTGAAGATACAGGATTCGGCGATAGCTTTTGCCCGCACCGGAGATCCTTCCTGTGAGAGCATCGGTAAATGGCCGGTATACGGTAAAGACCGCATGACGATGATTCTGGATAAAAATACCCGTGTTGAAGCGGCGCCGTATGAAGATGAACGTCGTGCCTGGGACGGATTTGAGCTTTCACATACTGTCCCGCTGTAAATCCCGACTTATACCGGTGCTAGCCTGACATCCAGTACGGCTGCCTGACCGCCGCGGACCACGGCAAGGCAGTCTTTAAGCGCTACGGGAACGTCAGCCGGGTCGTCCACTATGCGACCGTAGGCGTTATTGGCGCGGGCAATCAGGGAATAGTCGGGTGGGGTGGTGATATCGGCGCCCATGTTCTCGACGTCATATTTCTCCCGAAATAGTCCCTTGATAGCGCCGTATCCCCGGTTGTCATAGATAACCGCCAGGAACGGGGCTTGATACAGGCTGGCCGACCACAACGATGCCTCCGGGCAGCCGTAGATGAAAGCGCCGTCGCCCATTAGGCTGATTACAGTCTTGTCCGGCGCGGCCAGCTTCACACCGAGGGCGGCCCCCGGCGCCCAGCCGATACAGCCGCCGGCGCAGGACAGCAGTGTGCCGGGCCGGGTGCGGTGTATCAGGTGCGCCACAATCGTGGCCGGCGAGATAGTCTGATTTACAATGATAGTGTCATCATCGATAGCTTCATCGATGCAGTGACTCAGCCAGTGGGCCGTTATCGGCTTCTTGCCGGCGTGGCTTTCGGCCAGAGTACGCCATTCGCTATCGAGTTTCTTATGCTCCTCCTCCAGTAGCTTATAACGTTTCTGTAATTGCTGGCGTCTGTCCCCGGTCAGTTTGTTATTGATAATTTGAGTCAACGCCGGTATCGCCCGGCCGGAGTCGGCTTTGACGAGGATATCCGGTTTTCTGTCCCAGAGCGGCACGCCTTTTTTTACCGTATCGACGTCGATATGAATAATCTTGGCGTCTGCCCTGGGTGAGACTCGCGGCGAGGCATAATGCATATCATAATCGATAGCCAGGATAACATCGGCTTCGGCCAAAAGCGGATTACCGAAGCCGACCGCCGAGGATAGATAGGCTGCCATTGGGTGGGTATTGGGGAAATTTACGCGGACATCGGAGGTAAGCACCCGGGCGGCCAGTGTCCCGGCAAGCTTTATTAACGAAGCGACTGCCTCCGGGTTCCTGCCGGAATAGCCGGTCACTATCAACGGATTTACGGCATTGATAAGTATTTCTGCGGCTTGTTCCAGTAAGGTAATATCGGTCTCCGGCGTCGATTCTTTAGCCGCCCCGGGTGAAGCTTTGTCTGGAGTCTCGTCCTGGTTCCAGAAGGATTCCCGCGGCAGTGCCAGGTAAACCGGTCCGCACGGCTCGGTGGCAGCAATCCGGAAAGCCTTGCGGAAAAGATCGCTGATATCCTCTCCGGCGCGGTACTGGTGGTCCCATTTAACGAAGTTGCGCACCATCGTACCCTGGTCGAAAGCGTCTCCTCGCCAGTTGGTGCGCTCCGGCGGTCCCTGGATTTCGGTGAAAAATACTATCGGTGCCTTGCCCCACTGGGCGTTGTGCAGGGCGCCGCCAATCTGTAAGACGCCGAGTTCCGAATGCACCGAGACAGCCTGGGGACGGCCGGAAGCCATGTAGTTGCCGTGGGCAGCCGTCATGGCGACAAACTCGTCGAGGCAGAGTATGCTGCGCGGAGCTTTCCGGCCGGAGGCGCGGTACCGGGAAATCGTTTCCAGCAGGGGGACGTTATCGATGCCCGGATTAAAGAACAGAAACTCTACGCCGTTTTCATTAAAAACATCGATGAGAGTTTTTATCGTACCGAATTCTTTCATGGAACGAATACCTTTGGACTATTTATCAGGGGTGATATAATGTGAAGATTCCGAAGCTACATTAGGGTCGAAGGCTTTTTTAATGCTTCTCAGCCACTTGGTGTAGCTGGACGTATCCGGCCCGTACATATCGTGGATGGCGTCGCTCCAGACATGGTGAGGTACGCCGTAATGCCCTTCGACGGCGGCCCGGTTGGCGGCCATGTAAACCTCGAAGCTGGCCTGCACCGCCGCGGGATTACTCGGGACGTAGCGTATGAGCAGCTCACCGTGACCGCAGTGTCCGTGCTCGATAAGCTGTACAAAGGGGTCAATGCCATCGGCGAAGAGCAGACCTTTCCGGATAAAACCTTCCTTGACTTTAGAACCCTGCTCGATGTACTTACTCATGAGGTCGAAGACATCGGTGCCGCCCACCTCTCCCCCGAAGACCCCGGTGGCCCGCATCGTCTCCCGGATAGAGCCGGTCACCCGGATAAATCGCCAGATGAAGCCCCCGGCTTTTTCGGGGTCGGCCACTGGCTCCAGCGACTTACCGTTCATTTCTATCGCTATTTTCTCCAGTACCTTCTTTTTATATTCGAAATCACGGGCGGAGTTGCCGGCGATGATAATCATGAAGCCCGGCCCCTGTACCAGGTCGGTGAATTCTTTGAGATAGGCGGCGTCTTCCTCGTTGTCCGTGGCGATATTGGAGGCCATCATGCCGGTATTAAAGCCCATCAGTATAAAGGCTATTTCACTCTCGCCGACCTTTCTTACGGCTTCCCGGAGCGCTTCCTGGGACGGGAAGGAAATGTACCTGATCATAAAGCCCGGCGGCACGTGGGTGGGCTTGTAGTGCGGCGATACCCCTTCGATGGGGAAGGTTGCCGGACCCGGCCAGTGGTAAATCTTTTGGGCGGCTTTCGTATAGACTCCCAGACCTCCCAGCGGCATGGTGTTGCCACGGATGACTCCCCTTAAAGAAGGCCCCGGGCCGTCGCCGCAGAACCATTCGTTCATGGTTGCCAGCGAGCCCGTCCGGATGATTTCTCCCTCCGGGGTGACCCATTCCAGGGCCAGCTGGTTTCTTTCGCCGTAGCTGCCGCTGACGCTTAAATGCCCCAGGTTGGAATGGGCGGCCAGGGGCAGCGCCGAGCAGTTGCTGCCGGCCCCGGTAATATTGGTGTTCAGACCCCTCTTCATCAACTCGGCCTGGAGCTGGGCGTAGATAACGTAAGGCTCGACGACGGCGTACATATTCTTCTCGTTAATCTCTATAATGCGGTTCATCCGGCGCAGGTCCAGCTTGATAACGCCCGGGCCGGCAGGGTCGCAGTAAGGTCCCCAGCCGGTGCTTGACGCCTTGAACTGAAGGCCGAATTTATTGCAGAGTCGGACAATTGCCTGAACTTCCGCCGTATTATCGGGGAGGATTACCGCTTCGAACCTGGGTACGAATTTATCGAGCTTGGCTACCAGTCCGGAGCGCCAGGCGTAAGAGTCCAGCACCGCGGGGTCGTCGGCGATATTTTCCGGCCCCACCACGTCCTCAAATGCCCCGTAGATATCTTTCTTCAGAGTCATACTGAAACCCCGTTATTGTTGCTGTTCTTCATTTACGGTACCAGCCGTATTCGTTCACCGCGGCCATCATTGCCTGCAGGTTTTCCAGCTTTGGATTATCCGCTATCGAGCCGGCGGCCAGGATAAAACCGCCGCCCTTGCCGGCCGTTTCTATCAGGTTGCGGCAGTACTCCTTGGTTTCCTCGGGAGTGCCGGTGACTATCATGGAAGTCGGTACGTTGCCCTGCAAACAGCAGTTCTTACCGAGTATTTTCTTGGCCAGCGACATATCGGTGCGGTCGAAGTACCAGGTCACCGCCCCCTTGGGGAACTGGTCTATATATTCCAGGCGGGTGTTATAGCCACCCTCGGCGAAGAGGGTCTGCATCAGGCCTTCGTTAATAAAGGCGTCCATGACCTTTTTCATGGACGGCCAGTAAAAGGTATCGAACGCCTTCTGGGACATCCAGCCGTCGGCGCCTTTATGGAGGGGATACATTACCGAGGTCATCCTCTCGATGTTGGGGTTTTTTAATATAGTATTAATCGTCAAATCCGCTATTACATCAAGGGCTTTGAGGAGCTTATCGGGACGGCGGAACATATCCTGCATGATGCCCGTGGTGCCTCGCAGAGTATCACCGAGGGTATCGAAGGGGGCTTTGGCGAAACCGCCCAAGAATCCGCTGAAGCCCATGGACATTCCACTGCCCCCTCTCATCATGACCTGCATCGCTTTTTGATATTCCTTGCCGACATCCAGCAATTTCTGGAGCATCTCCTGTACTTGAGGCATGGCTAAAGGCATGGACTGCATGACGTGGACATTTTCCGTGATATTGGTGAAAGGCTGGAAAAGCTTCATCGGTTCCATGATACCGAAGACGCGGGGCAGATAAGTCCTCATCCAGAAATCGGTAGGGTCGCGGATAAGGTCATCGTACTCGTCTACCGTCATGTACTCGCCTTCGATGAACTGCCACTGGGTGCCGGTTTTAGAGATGCCATGCCCCGGCCAGGCGTATAACTTGTAATCGAGTATATCAAGAACCTTACCCGGGTACACAAAAGGCATCGCGCTGGCTTCCAGTTCTGCTGCATATTTTTCGTTGAATTTCGCGGCGGCCTCTATGGCTTTTTCGTAGTCATACATGGCGGTATAAGAACTGACACCGGCCATTTCTAGCGGCAGGTTGCCGATGGGCAGGTTAACGGGAACTCTATCGGGTTCCCTGACGTTATAAACATCAATCAGCCTCTGCACCCGCGTCTTGTAGGCTTTTTCAGCTTCCGCATCCGGGAACTTGTTTCCCCAGTTATCGAGCCATCCTTTTTCCCGATGGGCTCTTTTTTCCTGCGGATTCATCTCGGCCCAGGGTCTATCTGTCATCACAAACAATTCCTTTCATCTAGGATGCCACAATTTATTAACCATGATTATACCAGCGTAGCGGGGATTATACAAAAAATGCCCAAAAGGTGCTTGGGAGGGGCAGCGGGGCTTTGAACCGCCCGGATAAGTCAACGGACTAAAGCCCTGACAAATTGTGAAAAATAGAAAGCCCGGAGGTATTGAACCACCGGGCTTTGGCTATATTAGCTTTTATTGATTTACTCTTCGGGCGGAGGGCCGAAGGGGAACGGCTGCGGGGGCCAGAGTTCCTCGGCGATTTCGGGAAAGCCAAGGTCTATCAGCTTTTGTTTGCTGGGCTTGGTCGATACCGGGTCCCAATCGATAGCGCCCATGTTCCAGTACACCTGGCCTTTCTGGTCAACCGTCACGCCGGCAAGCGGTCCTTCCTTTTGAGGAGGGTCGCCGGTTATCCTGGGATGCGGCGTCCAGTCCAGTTCATTTATGCCCTCGCGCAGGTTGAAGAGGTGCCTGATAACGCCGATTCTATCACCTGCCTTGAGGACGGCTTCAAGTGTGTATCCCCGACCGGTAACCGCGTTTAGAAAGTCCCTCAGTCTTTCCGGTCCTGCCCCGAACCCGAATCCTATCAGGCATAGTCCGCTGGCATTAACTATATGACTGGAGAAAGCGCCTGGCCCGAAGGCCTGGGTATGGCGGCCCGGGGTGGCATCCATCTGGTAGCGTGCGCCGGCACTAAAGCCCGCGCCCATCGCGAGTTTGGGATCATGCATGCCCACTTCCTGGCCGCCGACGTGCACGGCGAACTTTTGCGCTCCCTTACCGATTTTCTCGGCGGCTACTTTTACGCCATCAGCAAGTATATCGCCGATGCCTTCCCTTTTAGCCATTTTCTCGGTCATGGCTACCAGCGCCTCATGATTACCCCAGCGAAGGTCGATACCGTCCGTATCCTTTTTAGTAATAATGCCGTTCTCATAAAGCTCTATGGCAAAACTCATAATAGTGCCGGCAGATATCGTGTCCAGACCATAGCCGTTGCAGATATAGTTTATCATATTGATAGATTCGGTATTGCTGTTTCCACAGAGTGCCCCGAAACTGCCCTGGGTCTCGTATTCCGGTCGACGAATGCCGGCCGGGTACTTGTAATCTCCGGTTCCCTCCTTGAGGGTCGCTTTACACGCCACCGGGCAATGCCAGCATCCCCCGTGCTTGGCTACATATTCTAATAGAACATCCGCCTTGAGACCTTCAACATCAGGCAGGTCGACGACGCCGACGCCGCCCCAGTTCCTGACCGGGGTGTCCCCGCTGTGAGCGGACATGGCGGTCATCGCGGAGGTACCGTATTTATGCAGTCCATCCAGACTCATAGGACCGGGCCCCGAGAGTGATTTCACATGTTCTTTTCTTAATCTATCGGCGGCTTCTTTGTCCGCTACGGGCACCGGCATGGTGCCCCTGGCCACAACCGCCTTCAGTTTTTTAGAGCCCATGACTGCCCCCAGCCCGGAGCGACCGGCCGCCGAACCTTTGTCGGTCATGATAGACGCGATAAGGGACAGCTTTTCCCCCGCCGGCCCGATACAGGCAACCCGACTCTGCTTGCCGTATTTTGCCTCCAGGGTTTCCTCGGTCTCGTAGGCGTCTTTTCCCCAGAGATGGCTGGCATCTTTCAGTTCCGCTTTGCCTTCATCGATGAGGAGATAAACCGGCTTCTTTGATATGCCGGTAAAAAACACGCCGTCAAAACCGGAGAACTTGAGGTAGGGCCCGAAGAATCCGCCCGAGTTGGCGTCGCCCCATCCCCCGGTGAGTGGTGATTTAGCCACGGCGACATAGCGTACGCCAGCCGGAATAGGGGTGCCGGTAAAGGGTCCGGTTAACAAGCCCAGGATATTATCCGGACCCAGCGGGTCCGCTCCGGGTTTCATGTGGTCGTAAAGAATCTTGGCTCCAATCCCGTACCCCCCGATAAAGTCTCTATACAGACTCGCCTTCGGTTTTTCTACCTTGATTTTTCCGTTGGAAAGATTCACCCATAAAATCTTCCCCATATATCCTCCGGCCATTTAGAACTCCTTTCATGGTAATTCTTCAGCTTCTATTTTTAATTGTACCTGAGAATCTTTTTAAGTGTCAAAATTCCCATTTTTACAGGCTGTAATCGGTTGGTTCTCCTGGTGTATTCTATCATATTATGCGGATGGTGAGGAGATAAACCTGAGGAATAACTTTTTTTACGGGATAGCGTTATATAATATGTACAGCGGTCAAGTATAGCAAAGACAGGCAAGGAGGTATAGCTATGAAAAGTATGCTAATCAAGGTGGTGGGGCTGTTCATGGTACTGGCATTTATCCTGGGCATTTTACCCTCCTGCGGTACGCCGGTTCAGGCGGCGAACAGCTACGTCGCCATTATCCCTAAAATCCTGCATAGCGGCCGCACCGAAGCCATTTCCCTGACACTTTTCGCCGGTGAGAAGCTGACGAAAGACAGGGTCGAGGTCACTCTCCTGAAAAACGGAGAGAAGGTCTCCAGCGCCAAACAGACGGTCGACGGCAAAGGGACCGTCACCCTCGATATTCCCGAGGTGGCCGACGGTAAATACGAAATCCAGGTCAAGGGAGGCGCATTTTCCGATAAAGCGGAGATAAATGTTGAGAAAAGCTTCATGGTATTCGTGGAAACGGATAAACCTATTTATAAGCCGGGACAGACTATCCACATGCGGGTACTCACCATTGACCCTGCATTGAAACCGGCTACCGAACCGGTAACTATAGATGTCCTGGATGCCAAGGGTATCAAGATATTCCGTTCGGAAGTCACCACGGACGATTACGGCATGGCCGGTGTTGACCTGCCTTTATCCGATGAGCCCAATCTGGGGGTGTGGAAAATCAATGCCATCACGGAAAAAGCCAGGACCCAGCTGGACGTACGCGTTGAAGAATATGTCCTGCCCAAGTACGAGGTCACCGTGGATTTACCCCGTGAATGGTTCCTGGCCAGCGAGGAAGTGAAGGGTAAAATAGGGGCGGAATACAGCTTCGGTAAGCCGGTCAAGGGCGAGGTGACCATCATCGCTTCCCGGTACGTCGGTCAGTGGGAGGAATACGCTACTCTCACCAAGGATATCGATGGAGAAATCAATTTTGAGTTACCGGCCGTCCAGTACGTGGCGGGCACACCGGCTTCCGGCGGGCAGGGGAATGTCCAGCTGGACATTACGGTCACGGAAAAATCAACCGGCTATGTTGAAAAGACCAGCCGCCTGCTTACCGTGGCGCAGACCCCGGTAAACCTGCAATTGATTCCGGAAGGCTCGGTCTTCAAGCCCGGCCTGCCGTTCAATGTCCTGGTACTTACCGAGACACCGGACAACCGGCCGGTCGATAGCCAGGTAAAGGTTACCATTACCTATGTGGACGCGGACTTCGAAGACTTCAAGACGGAAGAGAAAGAAATCGATACCGCCGGAGGTAAAGCGCTCCTTGAGCTTAAGCCGCCGGAGGAAGCCATCCGCATCTCGTGAATGAGTTCGTCAGGGCGATCAAAGATTTCGCGGGCGGTACCGCTCATCACCGTGCGC
>CAYNDI010000037.1:0-4082 GCA_964395955.1 uncultured Dehalococcoidaceae bacterium | reverse complement strand
CCGGGGATGCCTATGCTTCTAAGACGGTACAATCATCGTTTTCTCCTTCCGGGAACTTCATTCACCTGGAACAGACCACGGAGGGAACGCCGGAAATCGGTCAGAAGATTGCCTTCAAGGTCTATTCGACCGACCGCGCCGTGAACTTCTACTACGAAGTTATTTCACGCGGCATGGTTGTCTTCTCGGACTACACGACCAGCCGGGACATCTCTTTCAGCGTCACCCCGTTAATGGCGCCTTCTTCCAGATTACTGGTCTACCAGATATTGCCCAATGCCGAGGTGGCGGCTGATTATCTGCCGTTCCAGGTAGAGGCGGTATATCCGCTTGAAGTGACCGCCGAGTTCAGCCAGGAAGAAGCCAGACCCGCTGAAGATATCGAGATAAACATTAAAGCAGATGGTAAAGCTAAAGTGGGTATCGCCGTCGTTGATAAATCGGTATTCATTCTGGCGGAAAACCGCCTCAACCTCCAGCAGGTCTTCGATGAACTGGAACGACTCTACATGGAGCCGCAGGCGGAAATACATGAAGTATCTTTCTACCCAACCTATACCGTCCCCGGTACCGAGGATATCTTTAAAGACGCCGGTGTGGTGGTGATGACAAATAAGACGATTCCGCAAAGCCAGCAATATAATACTGAAGAGAAAAGCGGCGGCATCTTGAGCAGAATTGTGAGGTTCTTCGGGGGTATGAAAGGTATGGAGGAAGCCGACGGCGCTCCCGTGCCCGTGGCTATACCCGCGCCTACCATCGTGGTTCCCCAGGCCCCGGCCAGCAATGGCCAGCTGGCCGAGGTACAGCATGTCCGTCAGTTCTTCCCGGAGACCTGGCTGTGGCTGGACTTCGAGACCGATAGCAGCGGCAAAGCCACTCAGAAGGTGACCGTGCCGGACTCTATTACCACCTGGATGCTGCGCGCCGTGGCTGTTTCTAAAGAAAACGGACTCGGCGTGGCGGAGGACTCGCTGAGGGTGTTTCAGCCGTTCTTTTTAACTATCGATTTGCCTTATTCGGCAATCCGGGGAGAGGAATTCCCGGTAAGTGTGGCGATATATAATTACCTGGATACCGCTCAGGAAGTCCAGGTGGATATTGACCGGAGCGACTGGTTCGAGCTTCTGGATAACTCAACCAAGACCATAACGATTGACGCCAATGATATCGGCGGGGTCGATTTCATGATACGTCCCGGCAAACTCGGCATTAAGGAAGTCAAGATAACGGCGCGGACTACCGAGGTGGCGGATGCCGCTATTAAGACCATCATCATCGAGCCTGAGGGCGTACCGCAGGAAATCATCGATAACCTCACCCTCACCGGCGGTATCGCCGAGTCTATAGATACCACCATTCCGGGTGTTGTCGTTGAGGATTCCGGCCGGGCGTATATCGCCGTGACTTCCAGCTTTTTAACGCAAACAATCGACGGGCTGGATGCCCTTTTACAGATGCCCTTCGGGTGCGGCGAGCAGAACATGATTGTCTTCGCCCCGGATGTATATATCACCAAATACCTGCAATCGAGCGGCCAGCTTAAGCCCGAAATCATGGCCAAGGCGGAAAAGCTGATGATTACCGGATACCAGAGACAGCTTACCTACCGTCGCACCGACGGCAGCTTCAGCGCCTTCGGCATGAATGACGAGTCCGGCAGCCTGTTCCTGACCGCCTTCGTCCTCAAGTGCTTCTCACAGGCAAAGGAGCTATTGTATATCGATGACAGCGTGCTGGCTACGGCGACGGACTGGATAACATCGCACCAGAACGTCGACGGCTCTTTCGACCAGGTCGGCTTCGTTCACCACCAGGAGATGCTGGGCGGACTCAAGGGCAAGGATGCCCTGACTGCCTTCACGGCCATCGCCCTCCTGGAGGCCGGCGAAAAGGATAGCGGCGGTCGGGCGGTTAAGTACCTCGAAGGCAAGCTGGACCAGATGGACGACCCGTATGCGGTTGCCATCACGACCTACGCCATGGAGCTGGCCGGTAGCCCTCAAAAAGATAAAGCCTATGATAAATTAATGTCCCTGGCGAAAGAGGACGAGAACGGACTGCACTGGGGAAGCAGTGACGTGCCGGTACCGCTGCCGGAAGTTGAGCGGGAACCTGGCCAACCGGCCAGGATGGGCCCGTTCCGCCCGGATATCAATAAGAGCGCCGATATCGAGACTTCCGCTTACGCCACCCTGGCCCTGGTCAAGCACGGCGATGCCTTCAATGCCTCCCGGGCTTCCAAGTGGCTCGTTTCCCGGCGGAACGCCAACGGCGGTTTTGGTTCCACGCAGGATACCGTCGTGACTCTCCAGGCGTTAATCGAATACGCCACCGGCGCCCGCTCGGACGTCGACCTCACCGTAACGCTGAAGGGCCCGGGTATCGATAAGAAACTCACGGTTGATAAGAATAACTTTGATGTTTTACAGATTGTGGAGGTGCCCGTCAATGCGGAAATAGAAATGAAGGTAGACGGCAAAGGCGATGCCATCGGCCAGGTGGTACGCCGCTTTAATCTGCCGGCCACCGAGGACACGCCGGCGGCGCAGATGCTCAAGATTGACGTGGATTACGATACTACCGAGGTAGCCGTTAACGACCTCGTGAATGTATCGGTATCGTTAGAGTTCAATCCGCTGCCGGAACTGAATATATCCGAGGCCGGCATGATTGTCCTCGATGTTTCGGTGCCCACGGGCTTCGCTCCGGTGACCGATTCCATCGTTGCCGTGATAGAAGAAATGGACAATATCAAGCGGTATGATGTAGCGGGACGCAAGGTTATCTTCTATGTGGAAGATATGAAGCCGGGTCAGCGGATTGCCTTCGAATTCCAGGTGAGAGCGCTGTATCCGGTAAAAGCAAAAGGCGTCCTTTCAACGGCCTACTCCTATTACCGCCCGGATATCAAGGGCGAAACGATAGGAGCAGACGTGACCGTAAACTAGATAGCGACAGCTTCTGTTCATTATCCCCTCCCCCGGTATCATACGGGGGAGGGGATTTTTCTTGGAATTCGGTGACATTTCACCCCTGGTTCCAGGCTTGTCAACATGAGTGCTGGTTGGTTCTCCCATCAGCGAGTAACTAAGCAAAGTTATAAAAACTGGCGGCGAAGGACATTATGGATTGTAAGAATACACGCTTGATACCGGAATATTGGTGATATTCAGTAAAAATAATGTATACTGAGTAATATCAAATCCGGCAGTTAATAATACATTAAGCCAGAACTTTTCCAAAAGAAAAGTAGGGGATACAAAGGAGTCTGGAATATATGACAGAGTCTAAAAAGGTGAAGAAAAAGTTCGTCGTGCCGCAGCAGCCCATTCCTGCGGGTGACATTAAAGAAACCTACAATACGGATGTGGTGGTGGTGGGGGCGGGGACTTCAGGAAAGGCCGCGGCGCTTTCCGCCGCCGAGGCGGGGGCCAAGGTCATCCAAATCGATAAGCACGTTACCTACCGGTGGGGTGGTGGCATGGTCGGCGCTATTGACAGCCGGTTGCAGAAACAGCTGGGGATAAAAATCGATAAGGACGAGGTCTGCCTTCAGCTTATGAAATGGGGGGCCAACAAGCCCGACCAGAGGCTGTATAGAGTCTGGGCCGATAAAAGTGGGGGAGTGCTGGACTGGCTGATGGATATTACCGACCCCGAAGGTGTCAGGACCGTCATCACCCAGTGGCCCCGCCCGGCGGGATATGACCCCAAAACCGAGTATTATCCGGATTTCCCGACCAGCCACACCCATACCGACGGTAAGGTAATAGGACTCTGCCATAAGCTGGCTCTGGACATCGTGGAGAAACGCGCCCGGGCACTCGGCGTCGATATCCGCTACCAGACTCCGGCCGTGCAGCTTATCCGGCAGCAGAACGGCCGGGTGACCGGCGTTATCGCCCGTGATAAAGCTGGCAACTATGTACAGTTCAACGCCCGCAAGGCGGTGATATTATGTACCGGGGATTATGGCAATAATCCCCGGATGGTGGAAGAATATTGCCCCATTGCTGCGGAAGTTGCGTTGAAACACAATATCTATATGACACGCAACAAGGACCTGGAAGAGGCCCCGG
>CAYNDI010000036.1:0-13720 GCA_964395955.1 uncultured Dehalococcoidaceae bacterium | reverse complement strand
GGAATACCTGCCCACCAAATTTGCCAAAGAACTCGCCGAAAAAGAAAAAATACGCCTCGCCCCAGTCCAGCACCACCACGCCCACATCGCCAGCTGCCTGGCGGATAACGGCATCGAAGGGCCGGTCATCGGGGTATCCTTCGACGGCACCGGCTACGGTACGGACGGGCATATCTGGGGCGGGGAATTTTTATTAGTTGATTATATAAAATTCAAACGAATGGCTTATTTAGAATACCTGCCGCTGCCCGGCGGCGCCCTGGCGATTAAAAGACCCTACCGAACGGCTATCGGCTACCTGCTGGCGCTGGGGATAGAAACGGACAGGAAGCTGCCGCCCCTCAAACAGGTTAATGAGGTCGAACTGAACATTATTAAAAGACAGATAGAGAAGAATATCAACACGCCGCTGACATCAAGCATGGGGCGACTTTTCGACACCGTAGCCGCTCTAACCGGCATCAGGGGCATCATCGAATACGAAGCGCAGGCGGCTATCGACCTGGAAACATACGCCAGCCGGGCCCCCGACGAGACAGGTAGTTACCCTTTCTCGACAGTCCGGCAGGACGGTGCCAGCATTATTAAGGTCCATGATTTACTGGCCGCTATTATCAGCGACTTTCACCAGAATACAACATCAGCCGTTATCGCCGCCCGGTTTCACAATACCATAGCTAATATAGTACTAGAGTTATGTCAAGCTATTTCAGCGGAAACCGGCATCAACGGGGTGGCGTTGAGCGGCGGGGTCTTCCAGAATCGCCTGCTGCTGAGAAAAGCCGGGACGCAGCTTGAGTCCGCCGGACTCAGGGTATATACTCACCACCAGGTGCCCTGCAACGACGGGGGAATCTCCCTGGGGCAGGTGGCTATCGCCAATTTCAATGAGGAGTCTAAAACATGAAGAAAAAAGAACTCGGCCCCCAGCCGATGATATGGCCCCACCCCACGGTGCTGGTGGGGGCTCATGTCGACGGGAAGCCGGACTTCGCCGCGGTGGCCTGGACGGGCGTAGCCGCCGGCAGTCCGCCGTGCGTAACTATCGGTCTGCAGCCCCACCGCTACAGTCTCAAGGGCATTTACCAGAACCGGGCGTTCTCGGTCAATATACCTTCGGTCAATTTGGTTAAAGAGACCGACTACTGCGGACTGGTCTCCGGTAGAGATACCGATAAGGTTGAAGATTGTAAATTTAAAGTCTTTTACGGCACACTGGACAATGCCCCGCTCATCGAGGAATGCCCCGTCAACCTGGAGTGCGAGGCCCTGCACTACCTCAACCTGGGCAGCCATATCCTGGTGGTCGGCAAGGTTGTGGAGACGCACCTCTCCGAAGACTGCCTGACGGACGGCAAGCCGGATGTAAATAAAGTAAAGCCGTTCGCCTTCGGGCCGGGCGGTTACTACCCTATCGGCGAGGCCTTTGCCGAGGCGTTTAAAGTCGGTTGGGAAATCAATCCCAAGATGAAAAAGGCGAATAAATAAGAGGTTTAAAACCATGTGCTTAGCCATACCGGCACTGATAAAATCGATAGACGGACAGCAGGCGGTGGCTGATATCGAGGGGGTGACGCGGGATATCAGCCTGCAACTCACCCCCGAGGCTAAAGTGGGCGACTACGTCCTGCTGCATACCGGCTACGCCATCAGCATCATCGACGCCGTCGAGGCCGAGGAGACGTTAAAGTTTTTACGGGAAATGGCGGAGGCGGGTCCGTAGTGTCATTGCGAGGAACGCAGTGACGAAGCAATCTGACGTTAGCATATAGAACAAAGTTACGGATTGCTTCGGGCTTCACCCTCGCAATGACGAGAAATAATGAGGTCACACATTTGAAATACGTTAACGAATACCGGGACCCGGCGCTGGGGAAAAAGCTACTGGAGAGAATCCGGCGGGACTCACGCAAGCCCATAAGACTGATGGAGTTCTGTGGAGGACATACCGTGGCTATCTTCAAGCACGGTCTCCGCCAGCTTCTACCCGAAAATATAGAGATGCTCTCCGGGCCGGGCTGCCCCGTCTGCGTTACCGCCAGCGCCGACCTCGATAAAGCCATCGCCCTGGGGCACCTGCCGGACGTCATTATTACCAGCTTCGGGGACATGGTCAGGGTCCCGGGGAGTCGCAGCAGCCTGCAAAAAGCCAAGGCCGAAGGCGCCGACGTGCGCATCGTCTATTCGGCGCAGGACGCCCTGACCATCGCCCGTGAAAACCCGGATAAAGCGGTCGTTTTCATCGGCATCGGCTTCGAGACCACGGCACCGACCATCGCCGCCTCGATACTGCAGGCGGAGCAGGAAAAGATAAATAACTACTACGTGCTATCCCTGCACAAGGTGTGCCCGCCCATTATGAAAGCCATCCTCGACCTGGGCGAAGTGAAGCTTAACGGGATAGTCTGCCCGGGGCATGTCAGCGCCGTTATCGGCTCCCGCCCCTACCAGTTCCTCGCCGACGACTACGAAATAGCCTGCGCCGTCTCCGGCTTCGAGCCGCTGGATATCCTGCTGGCCGTGGACAACCTGGTGCAGCAAATCGAAAGCGGACAGCCGAAGGTGGATATCGCCTACCGGCGGGGGGTAAAACCGGAAGGCAACCCGGCGGCACTGCGCCTGATGGAAAGCGTCTTTGAAACCGGCGATGCCAACTGGCGGGGTATCGGTGTCGTGCCGGGGAGCGGACTGCAGCTTAAAGCCAGGTATGAAAAATTCGACGCCAACAAACATTTTAGTGTCAGCATCGAGCCCGCCCGAGAACCGAAAGGCTGCATCTGCGGGAGCATCCTGCGCGGCGTGAGCACTCCCCTGGAATGCAAGCTATTCCGCCGGACCTGCACGCCGGAAAACCCGGTAGGTCCCTGTATGGTATCATCGGAGGGCAGCTGTGCTGCCTATTACCAGTACGAAGGTAAAATTATTTAACCAAAAAAGGAGAAACAGTTATGAACTCTACCCCTAAGGACAAAGAAGCGACTAAAAAAGCAGATTTCGAGGTCAGTCCCCCGCCAATTCCCGCTAAAGAGATTAAAGAAACGGTAACCGCCGATGTCGTGGTGGTGGGCGCCGGGGTATCCGGGCTGACCGCGGCGGCCTCGGCATCGGAAGCAGGCGCCAATGTGATAGTCCTGGAAAAAGGGGAGACCTATCACTTTCGCGGCCTCCACAACGCCGCCCTGGCCAGCAAGCTGCAGAAAAAGGAGGGCGTCGTTATCGACCGCGAAAAGATTATCTACGCCATCATGGAGTTCGCTTCGTACCGGAACGACCAGAGGCTGGTTAATACCTGGGCCGATAACTGCGATAAAGTGATGGACTGGCTGATAGACCTGGCGGAGGCGTCCGGGGTGAAAGTCGTCCTGGATACGACGACCAAGCCCTGGTACTTCCCGAACTATCCCGTCATCCACGTCTTCCTGCCCAAAATGCAGGAGTCCCTGGTTCAAATGCTCCAGGACTACGCCGGGGCACACGGAACGGCATTTTACTGGGAGACCCCGGCCGTGCAGCTAATCAGAAAGGGGAAAGGCCGGGTCAGCGGCGTCATCGGGCGGGACAAGCGGGGCGACTATATCCAGTTCAACGCCGGGAAAGCCGTCATCCTCAGCACCGGCGATTACGGCAACAATTATGAAATGGTTCAGAAATACTGCCCCCCGGCGGTACACGATATCCGGATAGTCTACGAGCCGGACGTCAATACCGGCGACGGGCATAGGATGGGGCTGTGGGTGGGGGCGGCCATCGACGCCATACCGCACCTCGCCATGATATGGGACTTCGCCATATTCAGCCATACCGGGCTTTTCAACCTGGGCCGGCAGCCGTGGCTCTACGTCAACCTGAACGGCGAACGCTTTATGAACGAAGACCTGCCCTACGGCTACGAGTGCAACCAGATATTACAGCAGCCGGACAACCTGGCCTGGTCGGTCTGGGACGCCAAATGGGAACAGGAATGGCCTAAAATGCGGAGCCAGTGCTGCAAGAACATGGGCCCGCCGACTCGCCTCTGGGACAATCGACTGCTCGAAGAGGCGCTGGAGGAAGGCAACGTGGTCAAGGCGGACAGCATCGACGAGCTGGCCGGGAAGATGAAAGTGCCGGCGGCGGCCTTCAAAGCTACCGTAGCCAGGTACAACGAGCTGGCCCGTAAAGGCAAGGATGAAGACTTCGGGAAGCACCCCGACCGCCTGACGACCCTGGAAAAGCCGCCGTACTATACCTGCCTGATGCAGAGTCGCCGCATGGTGATACTGAGCGGTCTCAAGATAAATACCAGGATGCAGGTTACGGATACGGAAGGGAAGGTCATCCCGGGGCTGTACGCTTCCGGGAATGTCTCCGGCGGATTCTTCGGGGACTCGTATCCCACCACGGTACCGGGACTGACGCATAGTCGGGCCTGGACTTTCGGGCGGCTGGCGGGGCAAAATGCCGCCGCAGAGAGAGTCAATGGAAGATAAAATCCTGCTGGCGCACGGCAGCGGCGGCAAGCTGATGCACGACCTCATCGAGAGCTTCCTGCCGGAACTGGCCAATCCTATACTGGACCGGCTGGACGACTCCGCCGTCTTTGAAGCGAGCGGCCGCCTGGCCTTCACCACCGACAGCTATACGGTCAATCCCATCTTCTTCCCCGGCGGGGATATCGGCAAACTGGCCGTGTGCGGCACCGTCAACGATCTGGCCATGAGCGGCTCAAAGCCGCTTTACCTCAGCCTGGCATTGATTATCGAGGAAGGCCTGCCCGTAGCCGATTTGAAAAAGATAATCACCTCTATTAAAAAAGCCGCCGACGAAGCCGGTGTAAAAATAGTCACCGGGGATACGAAAGTGGTCAACCAGGGCACCGCCGACAGGATTTTTATCAATACCGCCGGTGTGGGTACGGTGCCGGAAGGGACTGATATCTCCGCCAGTAACGCACAGCCCGGCGATAAAATAATCGTCAGCGGTAATATCGGCGACCACGGTATCGCCGTTTTAAGCCAGCGTGAAGGACTGAAATTCCACACGCCCGTGCCCAGCGACTGCGCCCCCCTGAACGGGCTCGTGGCGGAGATGCTGGGAGCATCGGGGAATATCCACTGCCTGCGAGACCCCACCCGCGGCGGTCTGGCCGTCACCCTGAACGACTTCGCCCAGCAATCGAAAGCAGGCATTATCATCGAGGAAGAGAAAATACCGGTGGACAAAGCGGTGCTGGCCGCCTGCGAGCTACTCGGTTTCGACCCGCTCCATATCGCTAACGAGGGCAAGCTGGCGGCGGCCGTCGCCCCCGAGGACGCCGATAATGTCCTCGCCGCCATGAAGCGTCATAAATACGGGGAGAAAGCCGCCATCATCGGCGAGGTTACCAAGGAGCATCCCGGCCAGGTGGTGATGAAAACCGGCCTGGGGGCGTCCCGCATCGTGGACATACCGGTCGGTGAACTGCTGCCCAGGATATGTTGAGCGAGGAAGCCATGACACCACCGTACGCCGATAACCAGCCCGGAGAAACACCGCCGAGAATCGTAATAATCGGCGTGGGCAACCTGCTGCTAAAGGACGAAGGCATCGGCATCCATGCCGTGAAAGCCCTCCAGGAAATCGACCTCCCCGCGGATATCAGGCTGATCGACGGCGGGACATCGCCGGACCTGATTGCCTATACCCGGGCAGGCGATAAGGTTATTATCATCGATGCCGCCAGGGCCGGCGGTGAACCCGGGGCGATTTACCGCTTTAAACCGGAGGACCTGGCGGAAGAAAAGGCAGCCCTCGCCTCGGCACACGAAATGGGCGTGCTGGAAAACCTGAAGCTGATGACACTATCGGGCAACGAACCGCAGGATATTATCATCATCGGCATCGAACCGGGGGAAATCGACTTCGGTACCGAACTTTCGCCGGAACTGGAGAAAAAACTGCCGAAAATCGTTGAAATCGTCCTCAAAGAAATAGGGCCAGTACCTCGACAATAGACAAGTAAGCCCAACGCTTGTATAATTACATAGGTTAGTATGCGGGCAGGAGGAAATTCAAAATGAGATTTGGTTGGCCGGAAATTGTCATCATCCTGGTGATAATACTAATCGTCTTCGGCGTGGGAAAACTGCCGCAGGTAGGCGGCGCTATCGGCAAAGGTCTGCGTGCCTTCAAGAGGGGGCAGTCCGGTGAAGAAGAGGAGGAGGAAGAGAAACCAGCCGCCGCCACCGTTAAGAAAGCCAGCAGTAAGAAAGCCAGCAGCAAGAAAGCCGTTAAGAGCTAGACCTGTCATTATTCCACAGGATATAGACCAGATTATAACTACCTTTGCAGGAAACGATATACCCTTTTAGCACGAAAAAAGGTGAAGGATGGGATTTCTCGGTATAGGTTCGTGGGAAGTAATCTTAGTACTCATTTTAGCGTTAATATTACTGGGTCCGAGCCGGCTGACTGAAACTGCCAAGACTCTGGGTAAAATTGTACGTTCTATTAAAAAGACCAGTGCCGATTTCACCGCTGCCGTGACGCGGGAAATGGACAAAGTCCAGGACGAATCGCCCCCTGAAGAAGAAAAGCCTGCCCCGCCGCCGTCAGGCACAGATAAGAAAGAACCCAAGACTGAAGCGACCACCCCACCCGACCAGGAAAGGCACCCTCAATAGCATGTCGGACGGCGAGAGTAAACTCACCCTCCTCGGGCACTTCCAGGAGCTTCGCAAGCGTCTTATCCGGAGCATCATTGCCGTCGCCGTGGCGGCAACCCTATCTTTCGTCTTCTGGAAGTGGATATTCTATATCCTGATTTTGCCGGCAGGTGAAATCAACCTTATCTTTACGGAACTGACCGAGATGATAGGCACCATTATGAGGGTGTGCCTCGCCAGCGGACTTATCCTGTCCATGCCCTACCTGACCATACAGGCGATACTCTTTATACGTCCGGCTCTAACCAGGAAAGAGGAAAGATACGTATACTTCATCCTGCCCTGGATTGCGTTGATGTTCACGGGCGGCGTTGTCTTCGGCTATTTTATCCTGATTCCACCGGCCATCGGGTTCCTGTATACCTTCGGCGGCGATATCGCGTCGCCGATGATCAAAATCGGCAACTATATTTCCATCATTACCCGGCTGCTGTTAGCCATCGGACTGGTCTTCGAGCTGCCGGTGGTCACTACCTTCCTGGCGCGTATGGGGATCCTCTCACCACAGTGGCTGGCTTCAAAAAGGAAGATATTTATTATCGTCGCCTTCATCCTCGCCGCCATCATTACGCCTACTTTCGACCCCATCAACCAGAGCCTGGTGGCGGTACCCCTGATTATCCTGTTTGAAATCAGTATCTGGCTGGCGAAGCTGGTCTACCGCAAGAAACAGGTGCCGGAGATTGAAGCGCCGGCAGAATAATATCTGCCTGTCTTGATAGCCGGAGATACGTTAAGATATACTTTACCCGGAGAGGGGAGCGGATGAGTCCCGGTGGGCTTCGCGGACTTCAAATCCGTTGGGGGGCAGTAAGGCTGTCTTCGGTGGGTTCGACTCCCATGCGCTCCCGCCAAGTAGATACTAGGGTCTTTTTCAATTCAATAATATATAAATCTACTCAATTATAATACGGCGTTATTATTTACTAGGCTCATAATGAACTTTTGATGAGGTTAACAGTCATGAGGAAAGCGGAATCAGTACCAAAGTTGATTAGAAAATTGAGGAAGGATAGCAGTGACAGTTGGGAAGCAGCCACGGCATTAGCGGAGATAGGCACGCCTGCTGTTCAACCATTGATTGAGGCTTTAAAGGATCCGAATTACGGTGTACGTGAATCAGCAGCATATGCCTTGGGAGAAATAAAAGACCCCAGTGCCATAGCTCCGTTGATAGAGGTTCTTGAGGATGAGCACGAACATGTGCGGTATTCGGCACAGGAGGCACTAGTAGAGATTGGCACACAGGCGGTTGAACGGCTTAATACGTGTCTTAAAGATGGGGATAGCCATATCCGAAAAGAAGTGGCCTACATCCTTGGACAGATAAAGGATATCCGGTCAGCAGAACCCTTGTTGGTCGCTTTAAAAGATACGAGTGAAGACGTACGTAAGGAGGTTATTGAATCACTCGGTGCGATCAACGACGTGAGTCCACTAGAAAGTGCCATCGTACCTTTAATCAAGGCCTTAAAGGATACGAACGAAGCTGTCAGGCTTCGTTCGGCATATATATTAGCCGATATAGGATCACCGGCGATTGAACCCTTGATCGAAGCTCTAAAGGATGATGATAGAAATGTACGGTACGCAGCAGCGGAGGCAATCCGATTTGCCGCGACAGATGAAAAACACGAGGATAAGGTAAGGACAAGAGACCTTCTCACGGTTGAGCCACTCATCGAGTTACTGAATGACACCGAGCAAGATATCCGGCAGAAAGCACTACTGGCGATAAAAGAGACAGGATATAAATATGAAAATGATACGAGAATTGTGGAAATACTGAACGAAGCTTTGAAAAAGAAAGATTTAGCAACGATGGCAGATTTCTATGATTATTTTATCCGGAAAGGCGAAAAGGGAACCGAGGGTATTTTGAAGAAAATCCTCGATAAATTCGGCAGTAAAACTATGGCTGAGGATTTCATAAATTGCGGGAATGAAAAACTAGCCAGAATAGCCAGAACCTGGGCTAACAAATATGGTTATGAAATCCAGCAACAAATTGATTATGGAAAGAGATCATACTGGGGCAGCCTATAATTTTCATCGGTTGAATCTATAACATATGACTTGCGTTCTCGTTCTTCACCCGAAGGTGCCTTAAAGAATTTCACACTATTTTCCTCGCCAACAAATCTAGCCTGATTAGTACTTTACGTTAACCTCCTTCTAACCTTGTTATTCTATGATGACAATAGGAATTTTAATTCTTGAGTTAAGAACAAACGATGAATGTTAAAAGAATTTTCTATTTCATCATCATAGCGTTAGTGTTATTGCTTGTATTAGCCGTAGCATTAAGTGCGGAGTTCAGCCTGACTAATATCACTTCAGACACTTCCGGATTTATCCTAAAATTCATGGAAATCTGGGCGCCGGCTGCCGGGGCTGTAGGTACCGTTATCGTTGCGGTGGTGATTATATTCGTATTGAATTACATCCGTCGCAGTCAGGAAAGAGAGAAGGAGCAGTCCATATACGCGCTGCACGATGAAATTGACATCAATATGTCCGTTATCAAGCCTTTACGCCACAGGATTGAAAATACGCTGGAACCTTACAGTACGGAAATCAGGCTTGGACTATCGGAGCAGGACCGCCGGTTATTGTTTGAGAATATTGACACAACGGTATTTGATAATATGAAAAACGCCGGCAATCTTCGCTGGCTTGATTCGACACGCCCGGATATAATAGCATGCTACACCCTTATCAAACGCTATAATGCCGACCAGCGTTTTCAGGAAAGCCATCCCCCGCTGTTAAGTAAACTTTTTACACAGCTTCAACAAGCCCAGAGAAGCCTCGAGAAAACATTCGATTTCCTGCCTCATTACATCAAGGAGAAAGGGAACCGGGTGAAACATGAAATCGAAGAAGACGCGGTTTTAGCACCGTAAAACCGGGCTTGATACACAGCCTTTCTCTTGTCCCCCGGCGATTCCATGACCGACCGCTTAATCCAGCGGATTCTCCGGAGTCTACAGATTAGAGAGAAATCCCCCCCCTAAAAAAATACCCGGCTCTGACTATACAGTAAAACATCCGGAAATGATAGTCGAATCCAGGTATCGCTTTGTCAACTATTACGGCTTGAATATCTTATAAGCGGCGGGGTGTCCGGTCGTTGAAAAAAGACCGATAGATGATTTTAAAAGGTACAATTATCGGAGGTTCTATCGTAAAGGGCTTCCAGAGCCCGGGAGACATTAAGCTGGGCTTCCAGTAAAAACTGTAAATCAAGGCTGCGGCCGTTACTGCAATAATCCCTGAGCTCATCTCTGAGCAGGATTTCAGCCTTGGTCAGCAACGCAATAATTCGGTGCCCATCACTCTCATCGATGTTCAGATTTTTCCCGGTTTCTCCAATCATACCAACCTCATTATCTCATTGATAAAACAGGTATATTATCTGCCTGCATTATATATAGCGTAATACAGCCATGTTAGAAAAAAGAGTTAGTCAGGTTTAAAGTTGGTCTGAAAATATGTTTTCTTACGGTACCAAGGTATACGGGCGTAAATTAGAAGATGGTACTATATAGCTATATCATGCCCGATAATATTGGCATAGGATATATATTAGGTATTGCTAAAAATACCGGGGATAACGTTTATCAAAATACTGAAGGCTAGCTAAATGGGAAAATCGGACACTAAGGCACAACCCCAAAAAGACGAATTTTCCAAGATATTTGACGATTACCGCGCTAAAATAGAAGAAATTTCTCGGAAGACGTCAAGGCATCTTCCGAATGCCGATTCGGCACCGGATACACCTGTGAACGGCGAAGCTGATAATATGGAGGTCCTTGTTTCCCGGGACCAGTCGAAACCAGGTGAAAGCCGCACCGGGGTAATATCACCCGCCGACCTGGAAGCGGAGGGTATTATCCAGGCTGCTAAAAAAAAGGCAAAACAGATAGTACAAGAAGCCGAAGAAAAAAGTAAAAAAGAGGCCAAGAAAAGGACACAGTCCGAGGTAGATAAAATAATCACCAAAGCCAGGAAAGACGCTCTCGAAATTATCACGCAGACCAAGGAGGCAGCCGATAAAGAACGTGGTGAAATAATAATCGCCTCAAAAAATGAGGCCGAGCAGCTTATCAGGGAGATAACCGAGAAATGCCGGCAGGAAACGCGGGAACGGTCATCCCGGTCTATCGAAGAGGCGAGAGAAAAAGCGGATAAAATAGCCTCCAATATCATCGACAGCAGTACGGAAATAAGCCAAAAGGTAAACGATATTATCACCAGGGCGAAACAGATGGTAGAGGAGTTCGAGGAGAAAATCCAGACCGAAACCGGTGAACTGGTACAGGCCATAACAGAGACTCAGGAAAAAATCGAGCAATTTTCCCAGGCTACTGAGAAAGAAGAAGAAGAGGCAGCCCCTGTCAATAATAACAAAGAGCCGATAGACACCCCGGCACTCGGTTTAAGGTTACTCGGGCAGAAATCTAATGGCAGCAACGGCTCTCATACGCTTTTCAGCGGGCAGGTGGAGATGAAGTCTATATCAGCTCCCTTCGACTATCAATACCTGAAAAACCTGAAAAAATACCTGATTCATATTCCTAACATCAAATATGTCCAGGAATCAGCCTCCGAAAAGGAGATGTCAATAGTATTCGACCTTCAAGAACCGCTGCCGCTGCTGGATATTCTCAAGAATATACCCCTGGTAGATGAAGTAATAACCGAATCGGACAACATCTCGATAATATTCAAGAACTCATCGTAAATTAATCCCCGGGCTTGTTGCCGAAATATACCTTGGTATGGGGCCAGGGTATCTCGATTCCCAACTTATCGAATTCCCTTTTGATGCGGAGCCTCAGCTGCCCCATGATATTCCACTGTTCCAGAGGCTTGACATCGCCGACTATTTTTAAATCTATGCCGGAATCGCCCAGACTGTTAACCCTGATTACCTGGGGCACCGACCTGAAAAGCTTTTTCCAATTTTCTTCCTCCGCCATTTTTTTACAGACGCCGTTGATTACTTCAATAGCATAATCAAGGTCGGTGCCGTAGGAGACGGAAATATCAAGGTTCACCCTGGCGAAGTGCCGCGAGTAGTTGCTGGCTACCCTTATCTCGCCGTTGGGCACGTGGTGCACGATACCATCGAGGTCACGGAGCACCGTTTTCCTCAGGTTGATTTCTTCCACCAGTCCGGTGACGTCGGCTACTTTGACCACATCCCCGATACGGTACTGGTTCTCCATCAAAACAAAGACGCCGGCGATGAGGTCTTTAATCAGGTACTGCGCCCCGAAGCCGACGGCGATACCGGCCACACCGAAGCCGGCCAGGATAGGCCCGATAGCTACTTTAAGCTCGGAGAGTATCATAAAGATGACCAGCAGGAAGATGATAATCCTGCCGACACCCATGAAGACGCCCTGCAGCGTATTAGCCCGTTTTTTAACCCCTTCCTTACTCTCGCCTTTCTGAGGTCTTCCAATAACACGGTTCAATAGCGGAGGTAAAGACTGCCTCAGGATAAACCAGAGTGCGATGCCTACGACAAGAATTATAATAATGCGAATGCCGTGCTCCACGAACCACTGCTCGATACTCGCCGTTGTTATCAATGAGGTGCCGCCATCGCGGAAAGTAGCCATGGCGATGAATGCTGTAATCATGATTACAGCGGCAATGCACTCTATAATCCAGAAAAAAGCGTTCATGTTCCCAAAGAATTTTTTCTGCAATTTTTCCGGTTCCACTTTAATAAGCCAGGCGCGTATTTTATCGTTGAAAAAGAGCAGCAGGAGCACCAACACACTGGCAGCAATCAGAATCCAGACGCTGTTATCTGTAAACCAGTCCCACATAGGAGTCATCCTCCTTTAATCGGATAGCCATATTATACAACATGAATGAAAGAATATCCTGCCGGATTATGTATTATTTCCTGATATTTTATTATCTCACCCCCCGGTATTTTCAGATGAACCTATCCCCCTTACCTGATGAATTGATGAAGGGATAATCGGGCCTCTATTTATGCCTTTACCTGAGCCGGGAATATCAATAGCTTCCGCAGGTATGAGCCCCCTTATTTCGACCCTATCGCTGAATATGTATATCCTGATGCCCGTTGTTGGTATTTATTATGTGCGAACAGGCGGAAATGGGATGTAGAATATCGACAAGACCCACCTGATATTACTAAATAACGGTATCTATATCACGGAAGACCTTGACTTATCGGGGACAAAGGCTGGAAAATATGAGATGATATGTCTGCTTCTAAGGCTTAAGAGGGGTGATGCCAGCCCGGTACGTCCGGTTATAAGGTCACATCTAGACTAACCGCGATAATTTACGACGATAAGGATTGAATAAATGATGGAATCGAGATACGAAAAATATGTTACCCGAAAAGCGGAAGTAATTCTCGGGCCCGGGCCTGATGGGGTTATGAAATTCGGGATACCCGAAACATATAAGGTCCCTTTATCAAACAAGACCACTACCGGCCCACGGTTAATATTTTCAAATGATAACGTGAAAGAAGCCACTTCCAAAATCGAGTACGGTTGGGTCATGGGCGACATGACTCTACTTACCGGTGACAAAAACTACGGCGCGCATAAACATGATTACGCAGAAATTTTTATATTCTTTGGTAATGACCCGTACGATACCAGCTATCTGGGGGGTGAAGGAGAGTTCTGGCTGGGCGAAGGAAATAGCCTGGAAAAGATAAAATTCGATGAATCCTGTAGCATTTATGTACCGGCTGGTCTCGGCCATTTTCCCTTGTTCTTCAGGGATGTTAAAAGCCCTATCATGATGGGTGTCGTCGTGCCCGAAGTCGGCGACTTTAAGCTGACCCCTGTGTCTCGCTCTTAGGCAGCCGGCAAAAAAATGCCTCGGGATGAGCTAAAGAAGATTGCTCAGTCGTTTAAATGAGAACCGCAGCAAAATGATTAGCTGTACCGGTATTTAGACCGTCTTTCGCCCCGACACCGGATTGACGAAATGGAACGGACAGACATAACCGGAAGGATATAAAG
>CAYNDI010000035.1:0-13790 GCA_964395955.1 uncultured Dehalococcoidaceae bacterium | reverse complement strand
CCCAGATGCCCCAATTGCAGCAGGAGTTCATGCTGTTGATGAGCGGCGGGACTTTGCCGGATAAAACGGTAATCATTGATAATGAAACCTATCCCATTTACATCAAGGGTATAGTCGATAGCCTCAGCGACCCGGAACAGGCGAAAAATCTGAAAATAGGTTACCCTCAGTCCGTAACCCTGAACGATATCGCCGATGTTTCCATACTGGAACTGCCGTCGCACGTCAGCCATGTTGATACGGTGCTCTCCGCCACGATTACGGGCGCGATAATCGGTAAAGACATCGGCGCGGTAAACCGGGCGGTGCAACAACAGGTCGATGCTTTGCCGGAACATCCTGGAGTGAACGTCGTGACCGCCGGCATAGCCGAGCAAATGGGCGAAACTTTCTCCAGTATGTTTATCGCCATTATCGTGGCTATCGTCATCGTGTTCCTGATAGTCATACTCATGATGCGCTCCATCGTCAACCCGTTGATTATCATGATCAGCCTGCCGTTGGCCGCTATCGGTTCCATCCTCGCGCTGCTCATCACCAACCACACGCTTGGAGTATCGGCTATGATGGGCCTGCTGATGCTCATCGGGATTGTATTGACGAATGCCATCGTGCTGGTGTCTATGGTAGAACAGTTGCACAAAAACGGCATGAGTATTAAGGATGCCCTGCTTGAAGGCGGTAAGACCCGCTTGCGCCCGATATTGATGACCGCCCTGACTACCATCCTGGCAATGATTCCCCTGGCGTTGATGGTTAGTTCCGGTACTATGTTAAGCGCTGAGCTGGCAATCGTCGTCATCGGCGGCATGGTCAGTTCTACTCTACTGACATTGTTTGTCATTCCTGCCGTCTACAGCATCGTTCACCGGCCTAAAAAACAACCGGTCGCTAAATAAAAAACCTTCCTTCACCAAAAAAGGGACGCCGGCTCGATACCGGCGTCCCTCCTTACATTTCATTGGATATGATTCAATAAAATGAGTTTTTATGCGATGGAAAGGCTGCACAAAACCGAGGAATGTTCAGTCAGCATTCACGTATAACTGCTATTATACGTTCGGAAGAGTGAGTCTAGTGTTGACTTGAACAAAATGCATGCTTAGAATGCCCGAGAGAGCGACATCATATTGATGGCTGGAGCTCACGGGATTAGAGAATATGAAGAAAGCTGACTGGAGGATTGATGCCAGTTGCCTCGAAGCTATGGAAACTTCGCCTTGTATTTCTTATTTTACGCACAATCTCACCTTTCACTTCATTTTCACATAAAAAAGGCTAGTTGTTAAGCTTTGGTCACTCGGGAGAAACCAAAATATACACGATGAGTTACTTAACAACTAGCCATTATCCAGTCAACTAAAATGTATTTTTCGAGTTCTATTATGCCGTGCTGCGCCTCCTCATGAAGTAATATACACCTCCTCCAATCACGATAACCCCGGCAACTACATAGATAAGTATTAGCCACCAGGCAATTCCCTCAGCCGTTGGTTCCACCGGGATTTCTGCGGTTGGTTCTGGTTCCGGTTCAGGTTGCGGGGCAGGCGCCGGTTCTACCGCAGGCTGTGGCGTTGGAGTCGGTGTCGGCGAAGGAGCCGGTGGCTCGGAAGCCGCTGCCTCGGCTATCTTGCCTTCAGGTTCGGGTTCTTTCACAGTAAACTTGCCCGATAATCCTCCGACACTTACGATGTATTCCCCGGCTATATCTTGTGTCACCGTAAAGCTGACTTTCTGGCTTTCACCACCCTTCAGGGTAACTAACTTTTCCTGTACCGCCGTGTTGTTTACCTTCAAGACGACCGTATAGTTATCAGTCAAATCTCCGCTATTGGTAGCGGTGACGCTGACCGCTACGGGGGCACCGAGTTGCACCTCGGACGGCGTGACGGTCATTCCGGCCACTCCGATGCTGGCCGGCGAGGTATGCGCTATGGCGGTGAAGACGGAAAAGTGGCTTATCGGCGCAGTGATGGAGTTCTCTCCCGGGTCGACGACGCAATCTTCAAGTTCAACCCATGCTCCATCCTGCCAGGTGACGAGGACCATGTTGCCTTCGGCTACGTCGGCTGGTACATTGGAATCGTCGTAGAAGAAAACCAGATAGCCGAACGGTTCCAGAGTAGCGCCGGTGGGGCCGATACTGTAGGCAAGGCATACGTATTCACAATCAGTCGGTGATTCGGCAGGTGCATCTTGTTTCTTGATAGTTATGAATCTAAGTCGCCCGCCGTTCCGGTCCTTGCCGACGGTATCTTTAGGTATTTCTATCTTCACCATTCCATCGGCGGAACTCGCGGTAGCATCGATGACGAATTTGCCGGTACCGGTGGTGTATTCACTCAGGCTGGTGGTATCGCCGCCACCACCGCCGCCGCCGCCACCGCCACCGTCTTGGATCGTAGATGCTGTAGCACCAAAAGGAGTCCCACTCAAGTCATTCAGGGATGGCGTCGTATCGTCTCTAATCTTGGCCCAGATATAGCCGCTGTAACCGTTGACAGCCGCCATGTTCACGCCGGTATCCGAACATATCGCCCAGGTTGAGCCGTCCCACCAGTAAAGCCTGAGTGATGACTCAACTTTCCCGCTAATGTCACCATTGGTGTAGTAGAGCCTTATCTCAATCTCGTTGACGGCACTAACATCATCTACATAAACATCGACATATTTACCTATATCACCACCGAAGCCGGAGCCGGGATTACCGGCGTATTTTGCTACGGTAACTGTAGCAGTCCCATTTACAGAGACTTCAATATCAGCTTCGGCAGTAGCATCAAACGTATCATCGGTTACCGTTCCTGATATGGTATTGCCGACTTCAACCCTGAGCCACGGGTCGTAATCGACATATGCGGTCACGTTGTCACCGGTGTTGCTAATCCTGGGGGAAGGTCAGCCGTGCCGGATAAAAGGTGGAACTACAGCAGTTTCTCAGAACTATTCTTTTTGCAGCACTTCGTAGAGCCGGGCTATACTGTTGTGCCGCATCCCCGCCATGGGGTCGTCCGGGCCCATCGGCGGGAACCTGTCAGCAAAGGTCACTTTTTCCTGTGTCTCTTTCAGGTTCCACCCTTTATCGATGGCGGCTTTAACGGAATCTATGCAGTACTTGACGTTATCGTACATAACCTGTAACAACGCTTTATCCCCCACCTCGCCGTGACCGGGAACAACTTTATCCACATCCAGTTGCTGGAGCTTTTTCAACGATTCCAACCAGTCGTAGGGCACGCTCTGAAACATGATAGGCATTGCCTGGATTACATTATCAGAGGTGAAGACCACTCTTTCCTCGGGTACGTATACCGCCGCCTCGGAAGCGGTGTGCCCCGGCATATGCATAAGATGGAAGCTATGTTTTCCCAGATAGAGCGTGAGTTTTTGCGAGAAGGTGATATCCGGTATTCGAAAGCGGAATTCGCTGTCCAGTGGGAGGGCGTCCGGAGCCATAAATTTGAGCTGGCCTTCCATATCTTCCCGCCGGGCTTTCATCATGACCGGACGGGCATCTTCATGGGCGATGAGTTTCCCCGGGAACCAGCAGTTGCCGGAAATATGGTCGGGGTGGGGCTCGCCATTAATGACATACTCTATCTCGCCGTGCCGCTGCGCCTCTTCACGCCAGTTCCTGGCATCCGCCGGCACCATCGGCGTATCGATGACCACGACCCCTTCACCGGTAACTACGAAGCTGGAGTTACACCCCCGGAAATTCGTCTCGACGTATACATTATCCGTTATTTTCTGCATCATGCCCCTTTCATTCTCATAATCAATAATATCAGTTCAAAAATATAAACCCTAATATAGCTGAAACCATACGTATCCCCATATGCCGTACATACCTTCGGTATGTTTACGTTTGAAGACCAGACGCGGTTCCTTTTCTCCTTTTGGGACTTGTAAAAGAATCCAGCCTTCGTGAGTTTCACCCGGGTTGAAGAGTCGGCCTATCAGTGAGGGTTGTGGCTGCTGTGAAATAGAAGGAAGCTCGTATTCCTGCTTGCCATCGGCGGATACGGCGGCAAACTGGCCTTCGGTCAGTCGATAGGCTTCACTCCCCTGCCTTCGTCCTCTTTGATAGTATCCAAACCTGACAAGAGCCAGAACGTAATCAAAACCAGTCTGCGGCGGTTGGTCACTGACATCCTGTGAATTGATACGTTCCCGGGCTTTTTTGCCACGTACAACCTCCAGAAGCGTAATCTCCACGTTGTAAATTTCCGGGGATAAATACGCATCCCCGCGTTCGATAGTGGTTTTTACGGTAACTCCCACCGGCGCCGGACAGCCACTTGAACTACCGGTAGCAAGAGATTCGTTTGCCTCAGAGGTCATGACTGCCTTTCTTGATAATCTCCGTTTTCGTTTTATTTTATACTATCGCCACTCGTCTATGGAGTAACTCCCCAGATGTGTCCAATCGCCGGCCTGCCAGAACTCATTCGTTCTGCCCCCCACCACCAGTATGCTGATAGCTTCCGGGCTGGCGTACCTGTCTATAAGGGTGTCAGGCGGTTGTTTTAACTGTGATGCGTAAGGTTCAAGCCCGTGCTCTGCGGCGGCGCGGCTGGTCTCTACGCTGTGGTACTGCCAGTATTCCCCGAGAGTCATCTTCGAGTTTTTCTGGACGTATTCACTGACCGATTCCTTATCAGGGAATCCCTCTGCAACCAGTCCTTCAGCGACAATCGGGTCCAGCAGCAGGCCTATTCCCGTCCTGGGGCCAAAGGGGCCTACCCAGTTAGCCATATGCAGAATGGCCTCGTGTTTCTTATGCTCATAGGTATTTTTCCAGGACCAGATACCCCACCCGTGGAATAAACTCACTGCACTTTCATCCGACTCGAATCCCTTCTGAACATGGAAGGGCTGCCATCCCGGGGGCAGGGCTTCTTCGTTCTCAGCAAAGGTGACATTGTTATAATTCAGGTTGTTTCCCTGGTTGCCCCAGTAGGTCTCACCCAGCTTGCCGCCACCCATATTGAGCGCCAGTAACGTACCGGCCCTGCCGATAACAGCGTTGGCCTGATTCAGCGGACTCAGAGCACCAACACCCGAGTTCATCCTGATTTCTTTCGTTATCGGCCCGTTGACGGCAATCATCCTGGCGAAATTATTCGTCGATGAAGCGATGCAGGAGACACCCGAAGCCGCCATAGCCAGAATTACCGGCAGGTATTCCGGCTTTGCCCCGGCCATAACCGCAATGGCGGCAACTTTCTCCACGGTAAGGCTATGCGCTTCGTATCCGGCACGTATCTCACCGACCATCTCTTCGGGCTGGTGACTGGTGCCCTTGAGTATTTCAGCGACTCTGGCTTCGGTGGGGAGAACCACCGGAAGAAAATCCGTCAGGCCGTTTTCAACGAAGTAATGATGCAGATTTTCCTCGGTGTCCGGCCCCAGCAGCCGTGATACCGGCCTCTCCTCCACTTTACTGAGCTTTTCTTCCGTGGTGAGTGGTCTGGTCAAGGCTCCTGTAATCTCATCCATTACCGGCTTGCCGGTTACCGGGTCGTTCCCTTCGATGTATTCCCGGCATTTTTCTGAAGATTCACGTGAGATGGGCTGGGGGACAAATGCATACCTGAGTCCGGGTTTGCCAACCAGCCCGGCATACATCTTTACAAGGGGCGAGAACACTTGCGTATGAATGGAAGCCGTGGGCACTCCCCGGTTTTCCAGCGTGGCACTATGCGCGACGACCGCCGGCGCACAGGTACTTCAGTGTCCGGTGGTCAGTATGGCAGCGTCGCCTTTTTCTTTTATCTCTTTCCATAGCGCCGGGTCGTCCGCCATGTAGGTCCCGGACTTGTCCCTGAGCTCAAACCTGGTATTGGGGTATCTCCCGGAAAGCACTTTAAATAGTTCTTCGCCAAACTGGTGGGTGTACGGCCAGTTGACATCAATAATATAGATAGTCTTATTTTCAAGCGTATCGAGGCGTGGGGCCATGGGCATCTGTTGCCGCGCGGGGGGCTGTCCCCGCGGATCCACTACTTTATATTTTGCTATCGCTCCTGACATACGCTTTTCCCCTCCTATTGCTACTATCCCTGAATTACTCGAACATGATTACATTACGCAATGCCTCACCGCTTTCCGATGACGCTATCGCCTCGTTAATCTGCTCCAGGGGATACCGGTTGGAAATAAGCTCGTCCAGCTTGAGCTGTCCGTCCTGATAAAGCTGCACGAAATGAGGGATATCCAGGACAAACACACCGGACTGCATCCCGGCACCGGTAAGCATCCTCTCTCCGCCGATGAAATCAGTTGGTTCGAAATCCGTTAGGGTCTCATCACCGGCATGACCGATGATAACCGTCATACCTCGATAGCCTGACATCATGAATCCCTGGCGCAGCGGCCCCATACCTCCGACGGTTATAAATACGTAATCCGCGCCCCGGCCGGATGTGAGGTCGTAGGCTTTTTCAACAGGGTCCTTCTCCTTTTTGACATTTATGGTGTGAGTAGCCCCGAAAGACCTGGCTGCTTCCAGCTTGGTATCAAGGACGTCCACGGCGATAATCGGACTGGCCCCCGATAACCGGGCTGCCTGGACGGCATTAAGCCCGACACCGCCGGTACCCATGACGATAACACTGCTGAAAGGTTTGACCTGCGCGCGGTGGACAACTGCCCCGAACCCCGTCATTACTCCGCAGGCCAGCAGGGCAGCTCTGTCCAGCGGCATATCTTCGGGGACTTTAACAAGGTGCTTCTCTCCGGTAACGGTATATTCCACGAAACCGGCTATAGATGGACCGCCGAACTGGTAAAGGCGCTGTCCCCGGCTGTTGGTATAGCGTCCCGGGGCGGCCAGCCCGGTAAAGTGGCCCGGCTTTCTCATCCGGGGATGTCTTTCCTGGCACCTCTGGGGAAAGCCGATAGTGCAGTAGTAGCATTTGCCGCAGCCCGATGATTCCAGCGACACGATCACAGGGTCGCCGGGCTTGACCGACGTGACACCTTCACCCAACTCGTCTACATAGCCGGCCACTTCATGACCACCCACAGCTGGAAGCCTGGGGGTACCGTGCTCTCCTTTAAAGGAATGAATGTCGCTGTGACAGATTGCCGTCGCCGCGATACGGACCGTTACCTCACCTTTCCCCGGCGTGTCCATGGTGACGTCTTCTATTTCCAATGGCTTATTTATTTCATAACAGACAGCAGCTTTCAAAATAGCCTCCTCATCGATTTACGAAACAAACTCTATATTTAATCCGGTAAATGTTATTAGATTACCGGCCGTAGAACATATTGGGCGGGGGACTTAGTTTCTGCCATACCTCATCGCAGGCGGAACACTCATCCTCCGATAGTTTAATTTCAACAGCTTTCAGATTCTCATTCAATTGCTCGACGGAATCGACGCCGCAGACGACTGAAGTAACGGTCTTGTTGTTCAATAACCAGGCCAGGGCGAACCGGGCTAAACTATGACCATATTCCTGAGCTATTTCCTTCAGACGGGTTATTGCCGCATGGTTGGCAGGTGTCCACATATCTGGATAACTTTTCACGCCTTCCGGCAGCGGTTTTGCCGGGTCGTATTTGTCATAGTTACCGCTTAACATACCGCCGGCCAGGGGAGCCCAGACGGTCACGCCAACTCCCTCGCTGGCACAAAGCGGCAGCAGTTCGGTCTCGGGACTCCGTGCAATCAGGTTGTAGGGTATCTGGATACATTCCGGGCGTACCAGATTATAACGGTCGCTGAGCCACAAGGCCTTGACGAGCTGCCAGGCGTGGTAATTGGATACGGCGGTATAGCGTACCTTACCCTGACGTACGAGGTCATCCATAGCCCGTAAGGTCTCCTCCATCGGTGTACTGTAATCGGGGGCATGGGTGTAATAGACATCAACGAAGTCCGTTTGCAGTCGGCGCAGGCTGTCTTCTATCGACATCATGATATGCCGGCGGGATAAACCGCCATCATTAACGCCCGGACCCACCTTGACAAATAGCTTGGTCGCCAGAATTACGGAATGCCGGTCTCCTTTTAATGCCTTGCCGGTAATTTCCTCGGCTCTACCGACACCTGACATATCAATGGGGTCGAAAAAATTCTTCTTGCCGTACAGGTTAGCGGTATCTATAAAATTCACACCCCCGGCAATGGCATGCTTTACCAGGTCTATAGCCCTGGCTTCATCCAGTCGAGTGCCAAAATCGAGAGTACCGAGGCATATTTTAGAGACCTTGATTCCGGCTCTTCCCAGATTGGTATATTCCATAATATCTCTCCATGGTTGAATCTAATTCGCACGTGAAAACTGTACCGGCTAATATCAGAGAATCTTGATTTTCTTGATATTGCTCTGACCTGCCCCCAATAGTGATCCCTTTGAGTCATAACCGCACTTAGAATAGTCTCAGGAGCCGGAGGCCGTTTTCCCAGAGAGCTATGCGGACGTACCTGATTATATTCCCTTCGCTATTGCTCAATCAAGGCCATAGCTTCTTCAAGAGTCGTGAGGTAATAATTTATATCCCGTTTTTTATTTAATACTGCAGATGTAATAGTATTCTCACATATGCGAGTAGATATTTTCAACCTCGTTAAATATCTACTTCAGTTTTCCCATTCTTCTATTAATATTTCTAACAAACTCATGGGAAAGCGATAAACGTGCTAGTTCTTCTGATTTTACCTCGTGACTTATTGCGCAGGTTTAAGAATGGCTATTGGGCTGGGTGTGGAGACGGGGGGCGAACTCTACCTGAAACAAAATCGTAACACCACATTACAGCTAGATGCCCCCCAGCAGCGTATTGCTGTATCGGGGCACGTATACCGGACAAGAAGGGGAGCCGGGGTCCAAATCCCTGGTCCCCTTTCTTGTCTGAATTACCCGTATTAGCCGTTGAGATATTCCTGGCTTATTTCTTCCATTACCTTCCCGGAATATTTCATTCTTTCTTCATCGCTGAAAGTGGTTATCGGGAGAACCCAGTCCATGACCTGGAGGTTCTCTATCAGCATGGGAATCAGGTCATAGGGCACGGAGATAACGAACAGGCCTTCAGGCAACAATTTTTGTAGCCTGAAACCATAACCGATTCCCGTCACGGTGTAATTCAATTCACCGGTGACATACGGGTAAACGAATATCCAGGCGCACATTAAAACCGGCGTTATTTTCGTGGTCAGCGGTTTGCCGGTGGAATAACTGAGTGCTCTGAGTATTATTTCTGCATCGGACGGCTTGGCGGTAATGACCAGTACATCCGGTTCGAACGTCAGCTGGTCAACAGGGGAGAAAGCGACATGTCTAACGGTATTCTTGGGCAGTTTTTTTATATATTGGTATATTCTGCGGTTGGCGCGGGCTTCCCGGTAAATATGTTCTTTAGCACCGATTTGACCGCTCTCTAAAGTAGGCTCAGGGTCAACCATTCCTAACAACAGTCGTTCCACGCAGGCGAAATTATCTTTGGACGCATAAAAAGGGCGGCTGTTTTGCGCCTCCATAAACATCCTGCAAATAGGCATAACTTTATCGGTTAGTTCCAGACCATCCGGTTTATTAAGTAAGAACTTAATGCCTACGGGCTTCCTTTCAAAGTTGAACCTGTTAAATATGGAATAGTCTCGCGGCGGAGAGCTCATATTGACCTCCTTATATTCTGTTTTTATTTCCGATTACCGAATCAGTCACGATACATGGAGTAGAAATTACCCCCGCATATCTATATCCTGCCGTATTTAACTTACTAAAAGTTGCTATTGCCTACAATTGGCTTCTTCATGCTACTGACGATACTACGAAGATGGCGATTATAGGTGAACACGTGAGTATAGTCTTAACACAGCGGTTAAGACTATTTATCGAGGACGGGTGATTCTCCCCCTATCCTGCGACCAGTCAAAGGGAGAATCACCCTTTTCTCTTCAAGTTATTTAATGCGGGTCCATCCACTCATTATAAACCCTCCTGGCCACCGACATTTCTTTCCCGTAGGTGGTGTGTACGTAGGGTTTTATGATATACCCCATTGACATTTCGTATAACGGCACCAGGGCAACCTCGTCGGCCATTTGCTTCACCATTTTCTTGGCATATTCCATCTTGCCAGCCAAGTCATACTGCTGCAATGCCTCTTCACCTAATGCCAGCAACTCGGGCGACCTGTAGAAGCCGGCCACCAGGTTCATCGGATGCGGGCCGAACATGACGAGGATAACCATGAGAGGATCCGGGTCTGAACCGGACGAGAAGAGACAGAGGCCATCCCAGCCTTCTCTCCAGGCTGCAGTCTGGAACCTGCCCTGATCGGCCATATCCAGCTCAATTTCCATGCCCACGTCGTCAAGATAACGTTTTATAGCTTCGGCCAGGTCGTTGGAACCTGTTGCGGCCAGCATATTGACCTTGAGTCCATCGGGGTAGCCGGCCTCGGCAATAAGCTGCTTGGCCTTTTCCGGGTTATAAGGGCGACCTTCATAGTCCGGGTCATAGCCCCAGCCTCTTTCGCACTGTAACGCGAGCAGAGACCTGCCGTAGCCAAACCCGAGGGCTTTGGTGATGGCGGGCCTGTCAAGCGCATACTCCACGGCCTCGCGTAACCTGATATCCTGGAATGGAGAGTCCGGGTTTATATTCAGGTCAAAATAGATTACCAGGGGGGCTCCCAGTGCCTGTTCCTGTCTGACAAAGCCCTTCTTCTCCAGTTCAGCCTGGTCTTTTACCGGAACGCTCGTCCACATATCGGCCTCACCCGCCAGCATCAGGGCTGAGGCGGTGGCACTGTCCGGAATGTAGCGCACCTCGATGCCATCGAGATAGGGCTTGCCTTCCTGCCAGTAGTCTTCGTTCTTCACCCAGGTCATGTGGTCATCCCTCTTGTACTCTTTTAGTTTGAACGGTCCTGTCGCGACACAATTAGCTCGGGCCCATTCTTTACTTTTTTCAGGGTCACCACCGCCGGCTTTGTCCCAGGCTTCTTTGGAGAATATAGGCACCCACCCCAGGGCGAAGTCGAACATGTTGTTGTACTCCATGAGATGGAAAGCGATGGTGTAATCATCAATGATTTCGACACTCTTGACTTTTTCCGAGAATAGCATCCGTTTCGTATCAAGTGCCAGCTGATAGTTCCAGGCAACCGCCTCGGCATTCAGGTCCGAGCCGTCATGAAACTTGATACCTTTCTTGATTGTGAAGGTAGCTATCAGGTTTTCTTTATCTACCTCATAGGTATCAGCCAGGAAAGGCACCAGGTTATGATTTTCATCAAACTCCAGTAATTTCTCCGTTGCCGGGAGCATGTCGCCTTCGTCCCAGGGTCCCATCTCGGGCAGATAGCTCAGGACCCGCGGGCCGGCGTCATCGATCTGTCTCAGAATGCCGCCATAGACCGGCTCTCCAGGCTTTGGTGTTGTTGCCGGCGTTGTCGCTGGGGTTGTTGCCGGCGTTGTCGCCGGTGTTGTCGGCGTTGGTTCGGCGCAGCCGCCAAGTATTAAACCGGCGATAACAATGACAGCTACTACTAAAAACATGTATTTTTTCATAATTGATTTATACCCCTTCACATCCTTTTTTCCTTTTCAAGGAATTAATCCTTAAGCGATTTAGTTTTTATTGTCACACGCCTATCACCCCCTATGGCTTAACTAAAGACTGCTCCATACTCCCCATGGCGGATAATTTGGGCTGTTCGTCCGGGGAGTTCCCCGAGTCCGCACAACCTGATAAAAATTAGTTGCGCCTTCTCCGGACAATATAGATGATGCGGACTATCACAATAATAAAGGCAGCGCTTATGATGGCCCACCAGTATGCCGGTATCAGAGACGTCGCTATCGGCGGTCTTGGCTCTCGCCCTTGTCAAGGTCTCTTTCTCTATCATTCCTGTGGTCTCCGCTATTCAGTTTACCTGGACGGTGCTCGCAATATCCTTAAGAGGGCTTTGGGGTATATCCCCTCTACTGTGGCACCCCCTGACCGTAATTATAACTCAATCTCCGAATTGATAACTCCCGCGCTTTAGTGCTGGGGAGTGTCAGAGTATACCTCTAAGTCTTGGGTCCAAAGCGTCCCTCAAGCCATCTCCAACCATGTTAAAGGCAAAAACAACCAGCATGATGGCAATGCCGGGTGCGAAGGATAATATCGGATTGCTCAGCAAATATTTATAGCCGTCGTTGACCATGGCACCCCAGGCCGCCCCGGGTGGTTTGATGCCGATACCCAGGAAGCTGAGCCCGGCCTCGGCCATGATAATACCGCCCAGTTGGAGTGTTACCAGCACTATTAGAGGCGGTAGGGCATTCGGCAGGATATGGCTCACCATGACGCGCCAGTTGCTGGAGCCCATCGAACGCTCGGCCAAAATATAATCGTTCTGCTTGAGGCTCAGGGCCAGCCCGTTCATCACCCTGGCGTTCCCGGGTACTGAAGCGATGCTTAAAGCTACAATAACGTTTTGAATGCCACCTCCCAGTACGGCCGCCAGCAGGAGGGCCAGTATCAGCATCGGGAAGGACATCAGGGCATCCATTACCCTCAGGATAGTTGCCCCCAGTATGCCGCCGAAGAAACCGGCAATCATTCCCAGAGCGAAACCGATAACCGAGGCAACCCCCACCGTGATAAAACCGACGGCCAGTACCGTCCTGGTGCCGAAGATAAGGCGGCTCAGTGTGTCTCTGCCCTGAATATCTGTACCCAGCCAATAGGTGCTATTCGGCGGCTGCAGCGAATCGGCTATATCGCCGCGGAACGCGTCATGAGGAGCCAGAAAATCGGCGAATATGGCGGTAATCACCAGCAGGGCGAAGACTACGAGGCCGAAGATAACTATCCGGCGTTGCAGGAAAACCTTCCAGAAACGCCCCCATTCGCTAACGCGTGGTGGGGCCTCCGAGAACTCCTTGTTATTTGTATTCTCTTCCGCCATGATTCAATATCTCCTAACCGTACCGTATCCTGGGGTCGAGCCAGACATATGATATTTCAACGATTAAGTTGGATAAGACGATGATCAGGCCGATTATCAGGGTGCAGGATTGTATTACCACATAGTCCTGGGCAAAGAGACTGGTAACCAGCAGCCTGCCGATACCGGGGATGGCAAAGATGGTCTCGATAATCACTGAACCTGCGAAAACCATGCCGATGCCGATACCCAGCACGGTAACTATCGGGATAAGGCCGTTCTTCAGGGCGTGCCTCATGATGACGGTGCGTTCTTGCAGTCCCTTGGACCAGGCGGTGCGGATATAGTCCTGGCGGGTGACCTCAAGCATGCTTGACCGCGTCAGGCGCGCTGTAGTCGATAGCCCCCCGATAGCCATGCAAAAGACGGGCATGATTACCTGTCTTGAGTTCAACCAGAAATCATCAAAGGGAGATGTATAGCCGGCAATAGGGAGTAAGCGAAGCTGAAGGCCAAAGAGGTATATCAATAACAGTCCCAGCCAGAAAATCGGGATACATACCCCGATATTTGCCAGAAAGGTTGAAACCGTATCTATCCAGGTACCGCGCCTGATGGAAGCGGCCAGTCCCATCAGGACACCAACGATAATATTAAGAATAAGCGCCAGAATACCCAGGTGCAAAGTAATAGGGAAGCGCTCCTTCATGAGTACGCCAACATTCTCGTGGTAGTATATCGAAGTGCCCAGGTCGCCACGGAGGAGTCCCCATGCCCAGTTTCCATACTGCACCATAATGGGCTTGTCCAGACCGTATTCGATACGGAGAGTTTCCAGCTGTTCTTCTGATATCGTTCCCTGATAGGCTTGCTGTCCCAGGAAAATA
>CAYNDI010000034.1:7258-14072 GCA_964395955.1 uncultured Dehalococcoidaceae bacterium | reverse complement strand
CCACCAGCTTGAGCAAGCCTCGCTGGGTGTGGTAATCGTGACGGTGGTCCGCCATGTGCGTGGTTAACTGGTTTATCCTCTCGGTAAGCAGCGCTACCTGTACCTCGGTAGAGCCGGTATCGCCCTCACGGGCTTGATAGTTACTGATGATTTCCGTCTTTTTCTCTTTGTCCAAATTTGTCTTCTTTTCCTCTTATATTTATTATTATTTACGACCGAATTATAACACAGCAGGAGACATAAGTAAATTTCTCCGTTTGAATTTTTTAGTATTGGGTTGGCAGGTGTTAATCTTTCTCCTTTCCCCCCACCCCTCGTTTCTCACCTTTTCCCACCTTTACCCTATTGTCATTCCCGCGTTTTCTTCTTGTCATTCCAGCGTAGGCTGGAATCTATACCCCCCGCCCCTCGTTTTTTATCTTTTCCCACCCAGGCCGCCCTGTAACATCCTCGGTTTATCCCTTGGTTTACCCTCCCCCTCCTTTCCTGAAGGAGGGGGACCGAGGGGGAGGATTCAAAAAAAATAAAATCCCCCTCTCCTTCTCCCAGCCTCGCAAGGAGAGGGGGACATAGGGGGTGAGGTTAAAAACTACTCATATACAGATAGCTCCCAGCCTGCAGAACCTAGAAAACCCACGCTTAAAGGGTTATAATGAATATTGTATCGGCTTCATACAGATTTCATGGATAAAGAGATGTAGCTTTGGATATTAAAAAATTAAAGGCCGCCGTAAACGCGGAAATAGATACCCACTTCCAGGAGCTGGCTGACATCAGCCGGCAGCTGCATGATAATCCCGAGACAGCTTTCGAGGAGAAGCGGTCGGCCGCACTATTGGTTGAGTTTCTCAAACGGAACGGATTCAATACTAGAAAGGGCATCGGCAAGCTGCCCACGGCTTTCAGCGCCAAGTACGGCGATGGCAAGCCGGTTATCGCTTTCCTCGCCGAGTACGATGCCCTGCCCAAGCTGGGGCACGCCTGCGGTCATAACCTGATAGCCACCGGCTCTTTGGCCGCCGGACTGGCCTCATGTAAGGCTGTCGATGAACTTGGTGGCAGCGTCATGGTTTTCGGCACTCCCGGCGAGGAGTTGTACGGGGGAAAGGCTATCATGGCGGAGGCCGGTGCCTTTACTGATGTAGATATAGCCATGATTACCCACCCGGGTGGAGGAAACCGGGTGCTGATGAACACCCTGGCCTGTGAGACACTGGACGTGGAGTTTCAGGGTGTGGCGGCTCATGCCGCCGAAGCGCCGGAACTGGGCATTAATGCCCTGGAGGCTATGATTCAGTCTTATAATTCCATCAATTCTCTCCGGCAGCACATCGGGGCCGGGGAGCGTATCAGCGGTGTTATCACCGATGGCGGAGAGGCCGCCAATATCGTTCCCGCCCATACGGCCGCCACCTTTATCGTCCGCGCCAGAGATGATGCATCCCTTGATTTCCTGAAAAATAGAGTCATCGATTGTTTTACTGGCGCGGCTAAGGCCACCGGTGCTAAACTTAAATATAGCTGGGGAGAACGCTATACGGCCATGGTCAGTAACGTGACCATGGGACGGCTTTTTCGCCGGAACATGCAGTTGCTGGGGCGGGCTATCCGTTTGGGGGATAATTCTGTTTTGAACTTCAGCACCGATGTCGGTAATGTCAGCCAGCTGGTGCCGACTATTCAGCCCCTGGTCTCTATTGCGCCGCCGGGTGTTTTGATACATACCCCGCAGTTCGCCGCCGCCGCCGCTACCGATGAGGCGTTGCGCCGGATGCTGGATGCCGCCAGGGCTATGGCGATGACGGCTGTCGACCTCCTTGCCAGTCCGGAGAATCTTGAAAAAGCTTGGGAGGAGTTCCGTAAAAAATAATAAGGTGACCTATCCCCCTGACCCCTTTCCCTTGTTGACTTATGAAGGGAAGGGGGGAATAAGATGAGGGGGCTTTGCCCCCTCAAGCTCCCCCTTTTATGGTGGGGTACAGGTAGAAAAAAACAGGGTGTTTAAGAGGGGCTCCACCCCTCTTCCCTAAAAACCTCCCCCTCTCCTTCAAAGGAGAGGGGGATAAAGGGGGAGAGGTAGATAAATAAAAATTTTTTATATTTTCTGGATATAGAAACGTGGATTAAATGATGAAAGTCTATCTGGGTATTGATGTCGGGTCGGTTACTACCAAGTTCGCCGTATTGAATGAAGCCGACGAATTGCTTGACAGCCTGTACCTGCCCACGGCCGGAAAGCCGGTGTCTATGGTACAGGAAGGTCTCCGGCAAATCGCGCAGCGGTTGCCGACGGAGGCTGTTATCAGCGGTGCGGCTGCCACCGGGAGCGCTCGCAACCTGGTCGGCGCGGTCGTCGGTGCCGACCTGATAAAAAACGAAATTACCTGCCAGGCAGTAGCCGCCGTTCATTATACCCCCACAGTAAGAACAGTCGTTGAAATCGGCGGCCAGGATAGTAAACTAATCATTATCCGGGATGGTATGGTCACCGATTTCGGACTTAACACGGTATGTGCCGCCGGTACCGGCAGCTTTCTGGACCACCAGGCGGCCCGTCTCAAGATGGATATCGAAGAATTTTCGCGACGGGCGTTGCTGGGCAGTGATACTGTCCGCATTTCCGGTCGCTGCACCGTCTTCGCCGAGTCGGACATGATACATAAACAACAAACGGGCTGTAAAGTTGACGATATTATTTACGGACTCTGCCGGGCGCTGGTACGCAACTACCTGAGCGATGTTGGTTCCGGCAAAGACATTCAGCCTCTGGTGGTCTTTCAGGGAGGCGTTGCCTTTAATGCCGGTATCATACGGGCTCTGCGTGAGGAACTGGAAGTGGATATAATTGTCCCGCCCCGCCACGAGGTCATGGGGGCTATCGGCGCGGCGCTGCTGGCACATGAGCATATGGCTGATAGTCGGGATGGCTGCCGGTTCCGCGGATTTGATATTAGCGAAGTGGATTATCAAACTTCTTCGTTTGAATGTCATGCCTGCCCTACTTCCTGCGAAATTGTTCGGATTTCGGAGGATGGTCATGTCGTCGCCGACTCAGGAGGGCAGTGTGATATGTGGGAAAGGAGTGTCATCGGGCGTAAAGCCTGACTTTAAATATGAAAATTGCTGTTGATGCCGCCGGGGGCGATTTCGCCCCGCACGAGATGGTCAAGGGTGCCATCAAAGCTGCCCAGGAATACGGCGTGGAAATCGTGCTGGTGGGCCGGAGAAACGTTCTCCGCAAGCTGGCGGAAAAATCCATAGAGAAAACCGGCATTACTATTGTCGATGCCAAACAGGTTATCGATTTTAATGAGCACCCGATAAAGTCGATTCAAAACAAGCCGGACTCGTCGATAGTCGTCGGCACCAACCTGCTGAAAAACGGTGATGTTCAGGCTTTTGTTTCGGCGGGAAATACCGGGGCGGTAGTGGCGGCGGCGCTACTCACCCTCGGCAAACTGAACGGTGTCAGCCGGCCGGCCATCGGCTGTTTTTTGGATACCATTTCTTCTGTCCCGGCTCTCCTGGTGGATGCCGGCGCTAATGCCGATTGCCGCCCGGAACACCTGCTGGAATTCGCCCGGCTGGGTTCCGTTTATAGTAAAAATATTCTCGGTATCCCCTCGCCGCGTGTCGGCCTCCTCTGCAACGGCTCCGAGGAGGGCAAGGGCAACCGCCTGGCCCAGGAGACCTACCGGCTATTAAAGGATGCCAAAGACCTTAATTTTATCGGCAATATAGAAGGACATGATATCGTAAAGAGGACCACGGATATCATTGTCACCGATGGCTTTACGGGCAATATCGTCCTCAAGACCATCGAGGGTTTCAGCGATAACTTTCTGACCTCGGTGCGCCAGATAGGGCATGTCTTTACCAGCGCTTCCCGCGTGCGGGGTCGCGAGCTGCTCCGCGATATCGGTCTGACCTCATGGTCCAAGAAAATGGACTATACCGAGTACGGCGGGGCATGTCTTCTCGGCGTTAACGGTAATGTTATCATCGCTCACGGCAGGAGCCAGGCCAGGGCTATTAAAAACGCCGTCGGTCTGGCCAGGGAAACCATAGAACATAACATCATGGAAAAATATAGGGAGGAACATAATGAGCAAACCAGTAGAAATTGAAGAAGCCAAATTTGAGGAAGATGTCTTAAAGGCATCGCTGCCGGTTCTGGTCGATTTCTGGGCGCCCTGGTGCGGTCCTTGCCGCATGGTGGCGCCGGTTGTCGAGGAACTGGCTCAGGAGTATGACGGCAAGGTCAGCTTTGTTAAAGTCAATGTTGATAACAGCCCCAAGGTTGCCGGTAAATACGGTATCATGAGTATCCCCACCTTGATGATCTTTAAGGAAGGGCAGCCTGTTGATACGATTATCGGCTTCCGTCCCAAAGATGAGTTGAAAAAGGGCCTGGACAAGGCTCTGGCTAGTTAATTTTAAGGATAAAAAGAAATATGGGCAGGTCGGTGGAGATACAGGAAGCCACATTTACCGAGGTGGTTTTACAGGCGAAAACACCGGTGCTGGTAGATTTCTGGGCACCCCGGTGTATGCCGTGTCGTTCGGTTACGCCTGTTGTCGATGAACTTGCTGGCGAGTATGAAGGTAAGGTTTCCTTCGTCAGGCTTAATGTCGATGATAATCCTCGGATTGCCGGCAAATATGGCGTTATGAGCCTTCCTACCCTTATGATTTTTAAAAACGGACAGCCTTTCTCCAGTATGGTGGGATTTACCGGAGAAACGAGGGGTGGATTAAAAAATAGCCTCGATTCGGCTTTATAATTCGGGAGTGGGATTAATGAGTGAACCTCAAAAAAAATACGATGTTGTCATCATCGGCGGCGGGCCGGCCGGGCTCAGCGCCGGCATCTATACCGCCCGTGCCAGGCTGAGCAGTCTCCTTATCGAAAGGGGCGCGGTCGGCGGCCAGATAATCAATACGGAATGGGTTGAAAACTACCCCGGCTTTACCGAGAGTATCAGCGGCATCGCTTTGACCGAGGCCATGCACAAGCAGGCGACCAAGTTCGGACTGGAAACGCTTATCGCTGAGGTTAAGGGTCTGAAAATAACCGGTAAACGGAAAGTCGTTCAGACATCTCAAGGTAATTTCAATGCCGGGGCGGTTATCATCGCCGGCGGCTCGGACCGTCAGAAGCTGGGTGTGCCCGGCGAGGCGGAGTACACCGGCAAGGGCGTCTCCTACTGTGCTACCTGCGACGGCCCCTTCTTCCGGGATAAGCCGGTCGTGGTGGTGGGCGGCGGCAACGCCGCTATTACGGAAGCTATAGAACTTACCAAATTCGCCTCGAAGATAATTGTTATCCACCGCCGTAATGAACTGCGCGCCACTAAAATTGTCCAGGAAAAGGCCTTCGCCGAAAAGAAGATAGAATTCCTCTGGGATAGCGTCGTCGAGGAGATTTCCGGCGATACCTTCGTCGAAAAGATAAAGGTCCGTAACGTAAAGACCGGAAAAACTTCGACGCTTAAAGTTGAGGGAGTCTTCGTGAGTGTCGGCTCCAAACCCCTTACCGGCTATCTCAAGGGTATCCTGGAGCTAGAAGCCAACGGCTCCGTTGTTGTCGGTAATAATATGGAGACCAGCGTGCCCGGCATCTTTGCCGCCGGTGACATCCGCAGCAACTCTATCCGCCAGGTTGTCAGCGCCGCCGGTGATGGCGCTATCGCTGCCGTTAATGCCGGAAAATATCTTGGCGAATAAAGAAAATTTTCCCTGATTTTTGGGTGTTGGTACGCCGGTGGCATTTGACGTGTTGCGGCGGATAGTTGTTTAATATCTTGTCATTAAAAAAGGAGTAAACTGTGAAGGTTATCTTTATCGAAGACGTCCCCAATATCGCCAGAGTCGGCCAGACCCGTACTGTAGCCGATGGCTACGCTCGCAACTATCTGTTCCCCCGTAAACTGGCTGTCCTGGCTGATTCGCAGGCCGCGACTGCTATCGAGGCGCAGCTTAAAAAGAAGGTCAAGCAGCGTGAGCTGGAAGATGCCGAAATGGCGGAGCTGGCTAAGAAGATTGAGGGTATTGAAATTACTCTTGAAGCCAAGGTCGGCGAAAAAGAAAAACTCTACGGCTCCATTACCAGCGCTGATATCGCCGAAGCCTTGAGTAAGGTAGCTGGAAACGAGATTGATAAGAAGAAAATCGACCTGCCCGAGCCTATCAAGCAGGCCGGTAGTTTCGATGTTACTGTCAAACTTGCCCATGAAATTTCCACTGTTATCAAGGTCAATGTAATTTCGGACGAGCCTGTTGAAGAACAGCCTGCCGAAGCTGGTAAGCCCGAAGAAGAGAAAGAGAAAGCTGAAAAGAAAGAGAAAAAGGTAAAGAAAGCAAAGGAAGAGGTACCGGTCCAAGCAGAAAAGGAAGCCGAACCCGCCGAAGCGGTAAAGGAAAAGAAACCGGCTAAGAAGAAAGCTAAAGCAACCAAAGCTAAAAAAGAAGCAAAAACGGAAGAAGAAGCCAAGCCCGCTGATGAGAAGAAGGAAGAAGAAGCGGAACCCGCTGAAGCAAAGAAGAAAAAGAAGCCCAGGGCAAAGGTAAAGAAAGCTGAAACCAAGGAAGAGGAAAAGGAGGAGTCCTAACGGGTGAACGATGCCAGGCTGCCGCCCAACGATAATGACGCCGAAGAAGCGGTTATCGGTTCGCTGCTGATTGACGGTACTTCTATCTTCCAGATTGCCGATTTCCTCCAGCCGGCGGATTTCTACTACGAACAGAACCGGTGGCTTTACGAGTCCAGCATGTCGCTTTACCAGCGTGACGAAGCCATCAATCAGGTCACTCT
>CAYNDI010000034.1:0-7248 GCA_964395955.1 uncultured Dehalococcoidaceae bacterium | reverse complement strand
GGCGACCGTATTGTGACTATCGGCTACGAGGCCGGACCGGATGTCGAGGACAGCCTGGCGAAGGCCGAGGGCGCCTTGTTCCAGCTGCGTCGCGGCAGCGGTCGTGGCGACCTCACTCATATCCGGCAGGTGCTGGACAAGTACTTTGAGGTTGAACCTCCCCCCACCGATGAGCGTCCCGAGCGCTTGCAGAGCATTCCTTCCGGCTTTGCCGGCCTGGACGAGTTCCTCGGCAGTTTACAGCGGTCCGACCTCATTATTGTCGCCGGTCGGCCCAGCATGGGCAAGACCAGCCTGGCTCTGAATATCGCCCGCAACGCTGGAGTGGAGCACCACGCCTGCGTCGCCCTGTTCAGCCTGGAAATGGGCCGTGATGCCCTGGTGACACGCCTCGTTTCCAGCGAGTCCGGTATTAATTCCCGGCGTATCCGTTTCGGCGAGCACAAGACCGAGGAAGAAGAACGCCGTGTTCTGGATGCTACCGGTGTCCTCTCGGAAGCCCCTATTTATATCGATGATACCCCCATGATTCGCATGGCGGAGATGCGCGGCAAAGCCCTCCGCCTTAATTACGAGCGCGGCATTGACCTGGTCATTCTCGATTATCTCCAGTTGATGCCGGGGGAGGGCGGTGGTCGTGGTGAGAACCGCGTGCAGGAAATATCATATATCTCCCGTTCTCTCAAGGCACTAGCGCGTGAACTTGATGCCCCGGTGCTGGCTGTCTCGCAGTTGAGTCGTGCTGTTGAAGGCAGGCCCTCCCACGAACCCCAGCTTTCCGACCTCCGGGAGAGCGGCAGCATCGAGCAGGACGCCGATGTCGTCCTCTTTATCTACCGCGACGAGTATTATTACAAGAGCGAGGAGGACTGGATAGCCGCTCATCCCGACCGCGAGTACCCGCGTGAAGAAGCCGACCTCATTATCTCCAAGCACCGTAACGGGCCAACCGGCCGCATTAAGCTGCGTTTCCGCCACAATCTGGCCAGGTTCGAAAGCCTGGGCAGCGTGGAGCCGACCTTACTATGAAGCAGTTTGAGGGTTTTCCGTCCGGAGGCAGGGTTGAGTTTACCTCTATACCCAAAGTATTTTTCAGCAGCCTGCTGCCCCGGATTACCGACATGGCCGAGCTGAAAACCACCCTGCACGTTATGGCGGTCCTCTACGCTAAAAAGGGCTATCCCCGCTATGTCACTTACGCCGAATTGCTGGGAAATGCCAGTCTCATGAGCAGTCTCAAGGGTTCGGAGGAGGCCTTACGTAAAGCCCTTAAAATGGCAGCGGAACGCGGCACGCTGCTGCACCTGGTCCTGGACAGGGATACAGCCGCGGAAGATATCTATTTTATTAATACTGAGTCCGAACGCCAGACGGTAACGAAAATCCAGAGCGGGGAGATAAAGCTGTCCGGACTTAAGGCTAAAGCGTCCGTTCCGGTTCCGGCTGAGGAGGTGCCGGACATTTTCACTCTGTATGAGCAGAACATCGGTATGCTGACACCCATGATAGCCGATGAGCTCCGTGATGCCGAGAAGCAGTATCCGACGGACTGGATTCGGGATGCCATTAAAGAAGCCGTTTTACATAATAAACGTAATATCAGATATATTTCGAAAATATTAGAAAATTGGTCGGTAGAAGGCCGGAGTGATGGAACATATCAGCGAGATACTAAAAAGACAGGCACGGACCGGTACTTCAAAGGAAAATACGGACACATGGTCCAGCGCTGAGGATGAGCCGGCACCCGCCCCGGATTGCCCCGTCTGCAAAGGGGCCCGTGTCGTTCATCCCCGCCTCCCTTCCGGGCAACCGGACTACAGTCGCACCATGCCGTGTAGCTGTGTCAAACGCGAGCAGGATAGTGTCCGTCAGACCCGACTGCAAAAGTACAGCAATCTGGGCTCTTTAGCCCGTTTCACCTTCGAAAACCTCATACCCGAGGGCAGAAGCAGTAATCCGGGCAGCCAGGAGCAGTTTTCCCGTGCTTTCCAGGCGGCGCAGACCTTTGCCGCCGAACCGGAAGGCTGGCTGATTTTCGGTGGCCCCAGCGGCAGCGGCAAGACCCACCTGGCGGCGGCCATTGCCAATGAGTGTATCGGCCGGGGTCACCCGGTTTTTTATATCACCGTTCCCGACCTCCTCGACCGCATCCGGGCTTCCTTCGACCGCGACAGCGAGATGCCTTACGACGAGTTCTTCGAACAGCTTAAAAATACCCCGCTGCTGGTGCTGGATGACCTGGGCGTCCAGTCCGCCACGTCGTGGGCGAAAGAGAAACTCGACCAGTTACTTACCTCTCGCTTCAATAATGAGTTGCACACGGTTATCGTCACGGCTACCTCTCTGGAACAGTTAGACGACAGGCTGCGTACCCGCCTGACCGATTCCCGTCTCTGCCGTGTCTATATCCTCGAAGAGAACTCTACGGCTTCGGTATACGCCTGGGCTCCGGAGTTCGAGCTTCAGAAAAACATGACCTTTATCAATTATAAGCGCCGCACGGATTTAACGATGGAGCAGCAGGATAATATGGATGCCGCCTACCGTCTCGCTTTCGATTTTGCCAAGAATCCCGAAGGCTGGCTGGTCTTCATGGGCGAGACCGGCTGCGGTAAAACTCACCTGGCAGCAGCGATTGTCAATTATCGTTATGAAATCGGTAAACCCGCCCTTTTCGCGGTCGTTCCTGATTTTCTCGACCACCTGCGCTCGACTTTTAACCCGGAGAGCAAGGTGTCCTATGATAAGCTTTTCGAAAGCGTCAAGACGGCGCCGCTGCTGGTGCTGGACGATTTCGGTGAGCAGTCCACCAATCCCTGGGTTAAAGAAAAACTCTACCAGCTTATCAACTTCCGCTATAACAGCCGCCTGCCCACCGTTATCACCACCCGGCTTTCGCTCGACGAAATAATGAGTGAGGTGGACAGTTCTATCAGTTCCCGCCTGGTCGACCGCAAGGTCAGCGTAACATTCGCTATTATTGCCCCTGATTTCCGTACGGAAAGAAAATCTCCCCAGAAGCGTACAACCCCCCGACGTAAAACAGGGCGTTAGACCTGACTCCCCTCGTCATTCCAGCGTAGGCTGGAATCCTGTCATCCCACCCCCACGGTTTTTATCTGTTCCCACCCGGGCCGCCCTCGTATCATTCACGGCTTATCCCGTAGATTTTTATCTCCACACCCGTCTGTTATTGCGAGCCCTCACGCTGTGCTCAGGATAAACTCCGCAAAAAAATCCGTTTTTTCTTCCCCCTCCTTTCCTAAAGGAAGGGGACACAGGGGGTGAGGTTAAAAGTGCAAATCCATTTGAAAAAGATAGGTCGTTCCTTTTACAATATCGGCAGGAAACCCTTATGATTGAAATTATTAAAGCAGAGGAACGCCATGTACCCGATATCTGCCAGCTGTGGCTTGAGTTCATGCGTTTTCACGGGGATATCGATCCCATCTTTGCCCCCCGCGATGGTGCGTTGCCGGTCTTTGAAGAGAAATACCTGCGTAAAGAAATGAAATCGGAAGATAACCTGATACTGGTAGCGTTAGATGGGAAGCGGGTCATCGGATACTCTTTTTCACAAATAATCGACCCTTCGGATTTGTTGAAGCGTAAGAATTACGGGTATATCCATGATGTCGCGGTTACCGCGGACTATCGCCGTAAGGGCATCGGCGAAAAAATGTACGATGAAATTCTAAAGTGGTTTCGTTCCAGAGGTATCGACTGTGTTGAGGTTGAGGCCACAATAAAGAACCGCGTGGCTTATTCGTTCTGGAAGAAACGAGGGTTTACGGACTACAAGCATACGCTATACCGGGAGATTTAGCCGGTCGCTTTCACGGTCTTTTTTCCCTCTTTGAAAACCAGCGCCCCGGTCGGGCATACCTCCACGCACTTATAACAGTCCAGGCACCTGTCCTTACCGATTGGCTCATCGGAGAAGGTTGTCATCACCCTCTCGAAACCACGGTGGGCGAAACCGAAAACGCCCGACTGTACATCGTGGCGGCATGCCCAGATGCAGCGTCCGCACAAAACGCACTTGTTGGGGTCGTAGGTGAAAAGCGGATTGCTATCGTCTACCGGCAGTTCTCGCAGGAGCAGTCTCAGTCCCCTGGGTTTCAGGGGGCACTTTAGCGCCTTGGCTATTTTCTGGAGTTCGCAGGCGCCGTTAGCCGGGCAGTGCCCGCAGTCCAGCGCGTGCGACGCCATTAAAAGCTGGAAGCCGGCCCGCGCCAGCGACAAAGCCTTTTCGCCCCTGGTATTCACCACCATCCCTTCGCTGACATCGATGGTGCAGGCGGTAACCGGCTTTTTTCTCCCCTCTATCTCCACCCAGCAGAGACGGCAGGATGCACTGGGCTCCGGTTTGTCTTTAATAGCGCACAGGTTGGGGATATAGATGCCGTTCTCCAGCGCCGCCCAGAGGAGTTTTTCCCCGGCCTTGGCTTTAATAGCTTTCCCGTTTATAGTTAAGGAAACGGTTTTCATTTGGCGGGTACCTCGCTCGGCGGCGACAGCTTCACGATGGCGTTGTACTGCGGCGGGCAGGCGGTCAGGCAGGTGCCGCACTTGACGCACTTCTCCTGGTCGATGACCTTGATGCGTTTTTTATTAGGGCTGATGGCTTCCACGGTGCAGGTGCCGATGCAGGCGTCGCAGGAACGCTCGCACTTGTCGGGCAGTATGTAGTAAGCGATAAGGTGCTGGCACATCAGCGCCGGGCATTTACCCAGGGTGATATGCTCCTCGTATTCGTTCCTGAAGTAGCGCAGGGTGGTCAGGATGGGATTGGGCGCCGTCCGTCCCAGTTGGCAAAGCGACCCCTCTTTTATCTCCCCGCCCAGCTTCTCCAGGATTTCCAGGTCTTCAACTTTTCCATTGCCCTGGGTGAAATCGGTGAGGATTTCCAGCATCTGCTTGGTGCCGAGCCGGCAGAAGGTGCACTTGCCGCATGACTCGCGCTGGGTGAACTCGAGGAAGTAGCGGGATATCTCCACCATGCAGTCGTCTTCGTCGAGGACGACCATACCCCCGGAGCCCATGATAGCCCCCGCCTCCTGGAGAGAATCGAAATCTACGGGCAGGTCCAGCGCCGATTCCGGCAGGCAGCCACCGGAAGGCCCCCCAATCTGGACGGCTTTAAATTCCTTACTTTTAGGGATGCCGCTGCCTACGTCGTAGATAATCTGCCGCAGGGTGGTGCCCATCGGCACCTCGACCAGCCCCGTGTTGACTATCTTACCAGCCAGGGCGAAGACGGCTGTGCCGGGGCTTTCTTTCGTACCGGTAGCGGTGAACCAGTCCGCGCCATTACTGATTATCTGCGGCACGTAGGCTAAAGTCTTGACGTTGTTGACGACCGTTGGTCTGCCGAAAAGACCACGGGTAGATGGATAGGGAGGTCGGTAGCGCGGCATGCCCGTCCTGCCTTCCAGTGACGCTATTAGCGCCGTTTCCTCGCCGCAGACAAAAGCCCCCGAGCCCTGGAAGAGCCTGATATCGAAGCTGAAATCACTTCCCAGTATATTTTTTCCGGTAAGCTTCAGCTTCCTGGCCTGTTTTAATGCTATTTCCAGTCTTTCCACCGCCAGCGGGTACTCGGCGCGGACATAGATATATCCGTAGCGGGCGCCCACGGCGTATCCGGCGATGACCATCCCCTCGATAACCGAGTGGGGGTCGCTTTCCAGTATCGAGCGGTCTATGAAAGCCCCGGGGTCGCCCTCGTCGGCGTTGCAGATGATGTATTTCGGCGTGCCGCCGGCTTCACGTCCGTACTGCCATTTGCGTCCCGCCGGAAAACCTGCCCCGCCTCTTCCCCTCAGCCCCGACTTCTTAACCTCATCTATAATCGCTTCCGGCGTTTTTTGAAGGGCTTTGCTCAGGCCGGCGTAGCCTCCTCCGGCGATATAGTGCTCTATCTCGGTGGGGTCGATATGACCGCAGTTCTTGAGGATGATTTTCTGCTCGTATTGCGCCCGCGGGAAATCCTGGAAACTGGGGAGCATGTCGTTGGGTTCCAGCGCGCCGATGACGAACTCGGGACAGGGGTTTTCCCCGAGGATAAATTCGTTGACCAGCCTTTCGGCGATGACCGGGTTGACGTAGCCGTAGCAAACCGGCGGATAGCCCGGCTTGCTGATAATCACGAGGGGCTCGGCGTAGCAGTGCCCCATACAGCCGACCTCTATTACCGGGCAGTCTATTTTACGCTTGCTGATTTCTTCTTTGAAAGCCTTGAGGACGTCCAGCGCGCCGGCGGCGCGACCGCACGTGGCGGCGCCGACCATTATTACCGGTTTGTCCCGCCACAGTTCCCGCCAGCTAGCTTCGGCTTTCTGCTTTATCCCCTCAAAGGCAGCGGCTACCGCAGTTCGTTCAGTCGCCGTCACTTTTTTCTTTATCCTTCACCGTGTAATCATGTCCGAAGGCAAGCAAAATACCGTCGACCCTGGTGGGTTCTACCTGTCCTTCCGGCTTGTTATCGACGACAGTTACCGGGGCCATGGTGCAGCAGCCGACACAGGCTACCGTGTCCAGGTCGAATTCGCGGTCTTCGGTCGTCTGTCGCGACTTGATTTTCAGGCGGCGTTCCCAGGCTTCCAGGGTGATATAGCCGCCTTTCATGTGGCAGGCGGTGCCCAGGCATACCCTTATCGAGTGCTTTCCGGGCGGGTTGAGCCGGAACTGGTTATAGAACGTGACCACTCCGTAGACATCTATGGCGGGCATATCGAGGTAGCCGGCAATCTCGTTCATGGCTTCTCGCGGCAGGTAGCCCAGCTTTCCCTGGACTTTCTGTAATATCGGTATCAGGCTCGGCCTTTTGCGGCTGTACCCCTGTAATATCCGCCGGGTGGTCTCGATATTATGTTTCCGTTCCTCGGCTTGTTTGGCCCGGTTTGTCTTGGTCATATTTATATTTTATAACTTTCTAGTTTAATTCTGGCGAAGCTGACTGTATTTGTCAAGGAATACTATATACTTAGCCATCCCACCCCTCGTTTGGTATCTTTTCCCACCCGAGCCGCCCTTATATCATCCACGGCTTATCCCGGAGTTTTAGCCCCTCTCCCCCTTTCAGTTCCCCCTCTCCGCTGGCGGAGAGGGGGTTAGAGGGAAAGGTGAAACGAGGTTTTTTCCTTGTTTTCCTCCTCCTTTAATAAAGGAGGGGGACCGAGGGGGTGGATTTTATAATAAAACTTCTCCATCTCCTTCTCCCAGCCTCGCAAGGAGAGGGGT
>CAYNDI010000033.1:3439-14550 GCA_964395955.1 uncultured Dehalococcoidaceae bacterium | reverse complement strand
AAGTGGGTCACCTTAAGAGCTTTACGAGTGTTGAAGCGGGCCGGACAACAGGTATCAAAAGGGGAGGGAATGTGATGGGAAAACAATATAACTGGAAGAAGGCATTGAAAGCGGACCCGACCGACTGGCTGCTGAAAGAGGACGACCCCGGTGTAAGATACCTTGCCCTGCGTGATATAGTTAAAGCCGATGATAAGAAAATAAAAGAGGCCAGGATAAAAGCCCACCGCGAGGGACCGATTGCGACAATTCTAGATAATATGAACCCGGAGGGCTGGTGGATGGCATCGGGCAACGTCTACGCCAATAAATGCCGGGGCACAGTGTGGTCTATCATCTCGCTGGCGGAACTGGGCGCCTCTATCGAGGAAGATAAACGCGTCGGCACCGCCTGTTCTTACCTGATGGACGGCGCCCTGCTAAAAAGCGGTCAGTTTTCACCCAGAAGAATACCCTCAAATATGGGCCTCTGCCTGCAGGGAAATATGTTGCTCTCGCTTATGGATTTGGGATGCAAGGACGATAGGTTAGACACTGCCTATGAATGGACAGCCCGGACAGTAACCAGCGAGGGTTTGCCCAGGAAGGTAAACCTCGATGGCTTGGCTTTCGCGGAGGGTGTTCCGGGCCCTTTCCGTTACCTCAAATATATCGGCCCCCGATTTGCCTGCCGCACGAATAAAAATATGCCCTGCGGCTGGGCAGGCGTGAAGGTAATAATGGCATTTTCACGTTTGCCAGTTGAGCGCCGGTCCGGGCTGATTGAACGTGCCATCGAAACCGGGGTAGATTTTTTCCTGAGCACCGACCCCTCCACAGCCGGTTTTCCCGGCCACAGAACGGGCGTACCGGATAAAAGGTGGTGGCAGTTCAGATTCCCGTCGTTCTGGGGGGCGGATATCCTACAGATTGCAGAGGCTTTGACCGGATTGGGATACGGAGCCGACCCCAGGCTGGCTAATACATTTGATTTGATTTTAAGTAAGCAGGATGAGACCGGCAGATGGCCGCTTGAATATGTTGATAATAATCATAAGATGTGGGTGAAGTACGGCTCCATAAACAAACCCAACAAGTGGGTCACCCTGAGAGCCATGCGTGTTTTAAAGCAGGCCGGGCAATAGAAGCTTAAATAGGTAGAAGACTTTATTTCCACGGGCTAAGCCATAGATGATACGAGGGCGGCCAGGGTGGGAATAGATAACACCCGAGGGGCGGCGGGGCTTGGGAGGGATTCTTCGCTACGCTCAGAATGACGATAGAGTATTTATTTGCGCCTGCGGGTGGCTACCCCCTATAATTTCAAGGTCTGGAGGGGTATTTTGCTCGATAACGAGATACTGCGCAAGGTCAACCGGCCGGCCCGCTATACGGGAGGCGAGTGGAACAGCGTTATCAAAGATTGGGACAAGACCGCTATAAAAATAGCGCTGGCCTACCCGGACACGTACGAAATCGGCATGTCCAACCTGGCGATACCGATTCTCTACGAAATAATGAACCGGCAGCCGGACGTCCTTGCCGAGAGGGCCTACGCCCCCTGGGTGGACATGGAGGCGGTGATGCGGGAGCGAAAAATCCGCCTTTTCAGTCTGGAAAACAAACGCCCGCTCGGAGAATTCGACATTATCGGTTTTTCGCTGGGGTATGAGCTTTCGTATACCAACGTACTGAATATGCTGGACCTGGCCGGGATACCCGTCCTCGCCGCCGACAGAACCGACGAACACCCGCTGGTAATCGCCGGAGGAAGCTGCTGTCTGAATCCGGAGCCGATGAGCAACTTCATCGATGCTTTCGTTATCGGCGACGGCGAAGAGGTTATTCTCGAATTTATCGATGCCTGCCGGGGGGAAAAGGAGAGGGGTAAAAAAGAGCTCCTGAGAAAGCTGGCGGGTATCAGGGGCGTCTACATACCAGGCCTGTACGAGGTGAAATACCAGACCGACGGCCTGCTCAAGAGCATGCAAGCGACCGCTCCCGAAGCCGGGGAAAAAATAGAACGGCGTATCGTTAATACTCTCCCACCGCCGCCGGCAAGCCCGGTGGTGCCCTATATCGAAGTAGTGCACGACCGGGGCACCATCGAGATACAGCGCGGGTGCAGTCGCGGCTGCCGCTTCTGCCAGGCCGGTATGATATACCGTCCGGTACGCGAGCGACCCCACGAAGAGGTCATTCAAGCGGCCGGGAACCTTATCTCCAGTTGCGGCTATGACGAGGTCTCACTGCTATCGCTGAACACCTCCGATTACGCAGACATCGACGGACTGGTGAACAAGCTGGCCCAGCGTTACCCGAACCTCACCCTGTCGCTGCCCAGCCTGCGTCTGGACAAGTCTTCGGTCAGTCTCGTGGAGTCGTTACCGACTCGGGGCCGGACGGGTCTTACCTTCGCTCCCGAGGCCGGCAGCGAAAGATTAAGAATGTCTATCAACAAGACACTCAGGGAAGAAAGCCTGCTGGAAGCGGCCGCCACCGCCTTCGAACGCGGCTGGACCAGCCTGAAACTCTACTTCATGGTCGGCCTGCCCACCGAGACCCTCGAAGACGTCGAAGGCATCGTCACCCTCGTCGAGAAAGTCCGTGCCGAGGGCCGGAAAGCCAGCGGAAAAAAACCGATGATACGGGTGAGCGTGGCCACTTTTGTTCCCAAGCCGCATACGCCTTTCCAGTGGAGCCCGCAGGAAAACGAGGCGCCGCTGCAAGCCAAGCAGGCAATGCTCCAGAACGGACTCAGCCGAAAGGGTACGAGACTTTCCTGGGAGGACCCCAGGACCAGCCTGCTGGAAGCGGTACTGGCGCGGGGCGACCGGAGACTGGGCAGGGTAATTCAAAGCGCCTGGAAGCTGGGCTGTAAATTCGATGCCTGGAGCGAACACTTTAACTTCGAAAAGTGGCTGAAAGCATTCAACGAAGCCGGGCTGGACCCGGATTTCTACGCCCGCCGCGAGCGTTCTACGGACGAGCTGCTGCCCTGGTCACACATCGATACGGGCATCAGCGACGACTTCCTGAAGCGGGAGCTACAGCGCGCCCGGGAGGGTCAGGACACTCCCGACTGCCGGAATAACGCCTGCAACACCTGCGGCCTGGAAGATACGGAAATCTGCCTGAAGAAGCAGTAATTCGTACTTACGGTGAACCTATCCCCCTTTATCCCCCTTCCCTTGAGGATTCATGAAGGGAAGGGGGGAGAAATTTGAAAGAGGGGTTTCACTCCTCTGAAACACCCCATGAGGAAAGAGTAGAACGGCGGCTCTTACTCTTTTTACCTCTGTGGGATACGGGGAAGTACAAAGGGCTAAGCAGTGGATGATACGAGGGCGGCATGGGTGGGAATAGATAAGAAACGAGGGGTGGGGTGAGGCTGTATTCCCGCTTTCGCGGGAATGACAAGAAAAAGCAGGAATGACTGTAAAGGGGCGGATTGCTTCGTCGCTACGCTCCTCGCAATGACAGGTGAAGGCAGGTCAGGCGGATTTCGGCTCTTCCTCAAAGGTAGTGATAGCCACCAGGCGGTCGCCCTCATCGAGGGTCATCACGCGGACGCCCTGGGTACTGCGGCCCTGGGTGCTGATGCCGTGCTTGGGTTCTTTAATCGGCGTGCGGGTCATCATGCCCAAGGCGGTTATCAGCATGACCTGCTGTTTTTCATTGACTACCCTGGCGGCGGTGACATCGCCTGTTTTATCCACAATCTTAAACGTACGCACACCGCTGCCGGCGCGGCGCTGCCGTGGGTATCTGTCCAGCGAGGTGATCTTACCGTAGCCGCCTGCTGAAACGACCAGAAGATAGCCGTCCGGTTCAACCCTGTCCATACTGATGACGCCATCGCCTTTGGCCAGTTTGATGCCGCGGACGCCGCCGCTGGTCCGTGAAGCGGCTCTCAGGCTGGAAACGTTAAAGCATATCGATTGCCCCTGACGGGTTACCATGATGACTTCATCCTTATCGGTAGCCAGTGAGACGGAAACCAGTTCATCGCCGGGGGCGAGGTCCATAGCGATAAGGCCGCTGCTGCGCACGGCGGTAAACCTGTCCACCGCTGTTTTCTTCACCTCTCCGAGCTTGGTAGCCATGACCATATAGGTGCCCGGCATGAGACCGGTGGTGGTCACCACGGCGGTCACCCTTTCTCCCTCGGTAATGGAAAGCAGGTTGATGATAGCCAGGCCCTTGGAAGTACGGGAGCTGCCGGACGGTATCTCGTGGCACTTGAGATAGAAGACCTTGCCGCGGTCGGTGAAGAAAAAGAGGTCGTCGTGAGTATCAGCCACGGTCAGCAGCATGACGGCGTCCTCTTCGCGGGTTATCTGGCCTATTCTCCCCACGCCACCGCGGTGCTGCGTGGGGTAGGTCTTCGAGGGAATTCTCTTGATGAACCCGCGGCTGCTGAGAGTAACCGCAACCCTTTCGTGGGGAATGAGGTCTTCCTCGGTGAAATCGAGGACGCCCTGCTCAAGTATATCGGTGCGGCGCTTGTCCCCGTATTTCGACTTCATCTGGGCGACTTCTTCCTGTATCAGGACAAGAATCCGCCTCGGATTGGCCAGCAGGTCTTCCAGATAGGCAATGGTCTTCACGAGTTCGGCGTATTCGTCCAGGATTTTCTGTCTTTCCAGATTGGCCAGGCGGCGCAACTGCATATCGAGGATAGCCTGCGCCTGGTTCTGGCTGAGTTCGAAGTTGCTCATCAGGTTTTTCCGGGCCGCTTCGGCGGTCTCGGACTCGCGGATGGTCTTGATAACGGCATCGATATGGTCGAGGGCAATCCTGAGTCCCTCCAGAATATGCGCCCTGGCTCTAGCCTGCTTGAGTTCAAAACGGGAACGCCGGGTAATAACGGTACGGCGGAATTCTATATAAGCCTGCAGCGCTTCCTTGAGGCTGATAACGCGGGGCTGACCGTCTACCAGGGCCAGCATGTTCACGAAGAAGGACGACTGCATGGTGGTGTGCTTATAGAGGTTATTGAGTACCTTCGGCGGCTGGGCCTCCTTTTTTAGCTCGATGACGATACGCATCCCCTGGCGGTCGGACTCGTCACGGAGGTCGCTGATACCCTCGATTTTTTTACTTCGTACCAGCTCGGCTATATTTTCGACGAGAGCGGCTTTATTCGTCTGGTAAGGAAGCTCGCTGATGATTATCTGCTGGCGCCCGCCCACGCTGACGCTGCTGATAAGAGCTTTAGCCCTGACCACCACTTTGCCGTGCCCGGTGGCGTAGGCGTTCCTGATACCCTCCACACCCTGGATGATGCCGGCGGTGGGAAAATCGGGGCCTTTTATGTGCTTGCTGAGTTCTTCAATATCCGCTTTGGGGTTATCGATGAGGCAATTAATGGCATCGCAGACCTCGCTCAGGTTGTGGGGTGGTATATTGGTAGCCATACCGACGGCGATGCCGGAGCTGCCGTTGATGAGGAGGTTGGGCAGCCGGGCGGGCAGCACCCTGGGCTCCCGGAGACTGTCATCGAAATTGGGCATGAAGTCGACTGTCTCCTTTTCGATATCCACCAGCATTTCTTCGGCAATTTTAGCCAGGCGGGCTTCGGTATACCGCATCGCGGCGGGGGGATCGGCATCGACACTGCCGAAGTTCCCCTGTCCGTCCACCAGCGGATAACGCATGGAGAAGTCCTGCGCCATGCGCACCATAGCGTCGTAAACGGAGGAGTCACCGTGGGGATGGTATTTACCCAGCACCTCGCCGACGATACGGGCGCTCTTGCGGTGCGGTCCGCTGGGCCTCAAGCCCATATCGTTCATGGCATAGAGAATACGCCGGTGCACCGGCTTTAAGCCGTCCCGAACGTCAGGGAGGGCGCGCGAGACGATGACGGTCATCGCGTAATCAATGTACGACGACCGCATCTGGTCTTCTATAAATACCGGTTTTACCGTGCCTGATGTCATCTGTAACTGCTCCTCTTATTCATCATCTTCGTCCGAATCATCGTCGTCATCTCCGGAATCCTCCGGCAATACCTCGATTTCATCACCGCCGATTATGGTATAGCCGGACTCTTCCTCATCATCCTCCGAGTCCAGTTTTAAAAGCTTGTCGCTGCCGTAGGAACGGAACTCTTCCATTCCCCGCGGCGGGAAGGACAGCTTGCCGACCTGACTGTGGTGCTGTAAGGTCTCCCGGATAATCACCGTCATCATTTCCTTGGTCGACTTAACTACCGAAGCCGAATACTGGTTGCCACCCAGTATCAGGCGAACGAGCCGCTGAGCATACCCGGGTTCCACCTTCCCCACAAACTCTCCCCGGCTGCTTTCCACTATCAGGGAAGAGCCGTCGACTTTTAGGCCTACCTTATCGCCGGCTACCACCATGGCGCGGTCTTCCTTGGGGGCCAGGTCAACCAGAGTCACCACGCCCGCCTTGCCGATTTCCTCGAGGAAGTGCCGCGGGTCGACCTTGTCCGTCTCCACGGTGATGCTGCCCGATTCCTTCAAATCATTCAACCGGCGGAGGTTCCGGGTGGCGATGGCATTATAAGGGTCCAGCTCCGCCGCCCGCCCGTAGGATTGCCGCGCCTCAGCATACTGTCCCAATTCCAGGAAAGCCCTGCCCAGGCGATTATAGGTATCGACATCCTGCGGAAAGCTTTCAATAATCTGTTTGTTAACGTCAACGGCTTCCTGCCAGCGCGCCTGCATGGCCAGGTCGACGGCCTCCTTGCTGCGCTGCTGTTTAAGCCTTACCAGTCTTTCGTCATCACGAGTCATTTATTTTCTCACCAGATGCATTGATTTTAAGTATTCTACACCAATGGAATAGGTCATACAAGGGATTATTTACTTAAATTTCACCCTGTTTGACAAACAGCCACTTTGTAGCTAGAATTTATATAGAGGCCTTGTATGAATTTTAAAGGAGAACAACCTAAAATGCAAGATAAGGTGGAAGAGATACTCGCCAAGGTACGCCCGGTCCTGGTCAGGGACGGCGGCAACGTGGAACTGGTAGGAGTTGAAGGCGGGACCGTAAAGGTAAAACTGGTCGGCGCCTGCGCCGGCTGCCCTATGTCGCAATTAACCCTGAAAAACGGGATTGAACGGATATTAAAGCAGGAAATCCCCGAAGTCAAAGAGGTAGTATCGGTTTAACCGCCTATCGGTAGTTGAGCCGCTTACTCCGTTTCCAGCTCGAAAGCGCGGTGGAGCGCCCGAATCGCGTCTTTCATCCTGTCCTCGTCGATGATGCAGGTTATCCGTATTTCCGAAGTCGTAATAAGCTGGATATTGATGTCCTCTTTACTGAAAGTATCGAACATTCTGGCGGCGTAACCCGGCGCATGCTGCATGCCGGTGCCGATAATACTGACTTTACCGAGTTTATCATCGCTGATACACTCCCTGGCGCCGATAGATTTGGCTATCGGTTCGACGACAGCCATCGCCCCGGTTAGCTGGCTCCTGGCTACCGTAAAGGAAAGGTCGGCGATATTCTCCACGCTGGAGTTCTGCACGATGGTATCGACGCTGATACCGGCTTCCGCCAGGGGTACGAATATCCCCGCGGCGATACCGGGGTGGTCCGGGATGCCGACCACGGTTATCTTGGCAACGTCCAGGTCATGGGCGATACCTCTTACTTTATTGCGTATTTCCATAGACACCTCTTTATGAATCAACGTGCCGGGATTATCGTTAAAGCTCGATGCGACCAGGATAGGGACGCCGAACAGCTCGCCGAGTTCAACCGCCCGGGGGTGTATGGCTTTAAAGCCATAGGTCACCATTTCCAGCATTTCTTCATAGCTTACCTCCGCCAGTTTACGCGCCTCTGAGATAAGGCGGGGGTCCGTGGTATAAATACCATCGACATCGGTATACCTTTCACAGACTTCGGCTTTGAGGGCGGCGGCCAGTGCCACAGCCGTGGTATCCGAGCCGCCCCGGCCCAGGGTGGTGATATCCAGGTCCTCGGTAATGCCCTGGAAGCCGGCGACGATGACGATATTACCCTTCTCCAGTTCCCTGACAATGCGGGAGGGGTCGATATCGGTTATTCTGGCGCGACTGAACGCGGCATCCGTCCTGATACCGGCCTGGGCGCCGCTGAGGCTGATGGCGGGGTAACCCATACCATGCAGCGCCATAGCCAGGAGGGTGCTGGCGACAACCTCGCCGGTGGAGAGCAGGACATCGAGCTCCCGCTTATCCGGGAACTCGTTTATCTGGTAGGCCAGCTTAATCAAATCATCGGTGGTGTCACCCATGGCGGAAACGACGACGACGACTTTATTACCTTCCGTATGGACCTTGACGATACGCCGGGCGACGTTCTTTATTTTTTCGGCGCCCGCCACCGATGTGCCGCCGTATTTCTGGACGATTAATGCCATGTTGCTAACCTTTACCGAACCAAACTTTAAATATTGTCATTCACAGGCTTCAGCCAGAAAACATCAGCCTGAAGGCTTGACACGAGATCCAGACCACCCTTTCTCCACCACTGGATTCCCGCTTTCGCGGGAATGACGGGAAGTAAAAGCGGGAATGACAGTAGTAATTACTCAACTGCGCAATTACTCACTTCCTCCCGAACAATCTCCGGAACCAGGACGGCCTGCCCCGGGCGCCGTAGCTGGGCGAGGGAAAGCTTTTCTCACATTTACCGCACCGCCAGGTCTTAAAGCGTTTATTGTAATACACCCTGGGGCTGCCGCAGAAGGGGCATAGACCTTTACCCCTTGATTCTTTTTTCGCTGCACCGTATTCTTCTTCCCTTGATGGCATGACAGCCTACCTGCCAATCAACCTGCTCATTATTTTATACCCATCATCGATGAAAACGCCAGTACGTTCCGCCCCGGCCTCGGTGAACCTTTTCATGCCATTGGCTTGAACGCCCTTCCCCCATATCAGGAACGGAACAGGGTCGGGCGTGTGGGTACGCCTGGCTATGGGGGTGGGGTGGTCCGGCATGACCAGGACGCGTAAATCACCCGGGTACTTGCGCAACCGGTCGACGACCTCTTTATCGATTTTTTCGATAGCTTTGACCTTATCGTCGATAGAGCCGCTGTGGCCGGCTTCATCCGGCGCCTCGATATGGACAACGACGAGGTCATACTTTTTCAGGGCTTCCAGGGCGCCATTGATCTGGGCGGCGTTATCGTTATCGGGGCCATCGGTAACGCCCGGTATATCCAGTACCGCCATACCCGTTATCTTGGCCAGCCCTTTAAGAAGGTCGACGCCGGAGGTCATGGCGGCGGCGAGTCCGTAGACCTCTTTAAAAGCGGGCACCGGCGGTAATTTTCCGCTGCCCCAGAAGAGCCAGATATCCGTGGCCGGCAACTGACCGCGGCTTTTTCTTTTGATATTGACAGGATGGTCCCTGAGAACCGCCTCCGAACGCGCCATTAAATCGCGAAGGAACTCGCTTCCCTCACCTTTCGGTAAATAATCCTTGGCCGACTTGCCGGGGATATCGTGGGGCGGGGTGCAAACGGCTTTCAGGGTATCTCTGTGCCCTTTGAGCTTGAGGATGTGCCGGTAGCTGACGCCGGGATAAAATTCTACTTCATTATTTCCGAGTTTTTCATCAAGAACTTTTATAAGCTCCCCGGCTTCCGCAGTGCTGATGTGACCGGCGCTGTAGTCCTGCATTTTCCCATCGCTAACGTTCACCAGGTTACAGCGAAAGACAACCTCGTCGTCACCTATTTCAATACCCATACTGTTAGCTTCGATGGAGGCACGGCCTTTATAATATTTCCTCGGGTCATAGCCCAGCACGGACATGCAGGCGCAGGCGCTGCTCGCCTCCATGCCGTCGGGAACGGTGCGCACCAGACCGCCGGAACCCGCCGAAGCCAAATTATCCAGATTGGGGGTTTCAGCCAGCTCCAGGCAGGTCTTACCACCTCTTTCCGGGATGGGCAGACCAGCGGCGCCATCTATAATTAAAACCAGGTATTTCATAATACTCACTTATTTGTATTTATCTCAAAGAAAGCGCAATTACGCATTCACGCGATAACGCATAAATACAAAGATAATCAAGTTCCCTTTACTGGTAATTTTAGAGGCACGATGGCGTCATGTCAACGCGGGGATTTTGATTTACAATTTTTTTAGTTATTGGTTTATACTCACCCCCTGTATCCCCCTCTCAAACTGGCTTATCTCCAAGAATCGATTTTTATGATGTTTGAGAGGGGGAAGCAACTTTGAGAGGGGGCTAAGCCCCCTCTCACTGCGCACTCCCCTTTTTTAGGGTACGAAATACCCCCTATTTACCCTTTGAAAAAGGGTAAATCATCAGGCAAAAGTATGAGATTGCCGCGTCGCTACGCTCCTCGCAATGACATTTGGGGCGGGATGGGGTAAAGACTAAGGGATAAGCCGGCGATGACACAGGGCGGCTCGGGTGGGAATAGATAATATCCGAGGGGGGGTAAAGGAATGAAGCTATTATCTGCTTTTCAGTCAGGACTGGAAGAGCTCGGGGAGAAGGACAACGCTAAAGCCGTTATCGTGCAGGTAGGCCATCTGCGCGTTGAAATCAGCTACCGTGGTGGAGGTGGACTCGGGGCCGTCATCAGCGATGAGATGATACACCAGGCATACCAGTGAATTGCGGCCGGCCTCGTCGACAGCGCGTTGAAAGTTATCACTGTACTGACGGCTGATTTGCGTGGACGAGATACGATACCTGGCATCGGGGTCACCGGCGGTAAGGTCGAAAGCTTCATTCAGGGGCCAGCCGGCCCGGGCGCAGACGTAGCCGGCCTCGCGGACATACTCAATCACCTTTTCATTGTATTCGTAATAGGGATATATCATAGTATTGACGCTAAAGCCCATTTTCTCCAGGTCCTGTTTTGAATCGAATATCTCCTGGCGCAACTGCTGGTCCGACAGGTCGCCCGCCAGACTCGGGTGAGTTCTCGTGTGAGAGGCTATATCCATGCCTAATTCAGCCAGTTCCTTCAACTCTTTTTCCCCCATGTATTTCATCAGGCCTTGGCCTTCGCCGACGCTATCGGTGATGACCCCAAAGGTAGCCCGGAAACCATACTTCACCAGGACGGGCAGGGCCACTTCATACTGGTTATAAAAGGCGTCGTCAAAAAAGAG
>CAYNDI010000033.1:0-3339 GCA_964395955.1 uncultured Dehalococcoidaceae bacterium | reverse complement strand
GAGATATTCTTAGAAAGTATTTTTTCCGATACTTCAGCCCCTATCCTCCGGACGCTGGTCCATTTTAGCCTCTTGCGGAAAAGCACATCGATAAGACTTTTGATCATAAGGAAATCGCAAAGCTGCTTATAGCCGAGAATAAACAGCGGCGCGCAGAAAGCCAGCTTCCAGTCTTCGTTATCCAATTGCAACGCGAGCAGGGACAGCATGAACTGGAGCAGGCAGAAAAAGATAAGGGTCGGCACCAGCAAAAGACCGTCACCCTCCCAGATGACACAGAAAACCGCGATGATATTAATCAAACTGGCCAGGGGCTGAAAGATCATGGACAGCAACAGGAAAGGAAAGGACAATTTTTGCAGAAAGCCATACCGGGAGTTGAGCGCGACGTCATGATGCTTCCAGAGCGTCTGGAAATTTCCGCGGTACCATCTAAACCGCTGCTTGATGAGCTCGCCCACTTTCTGCGGGGCTTCCGTGTAAGAGACGGCCGTGTTACTCGCCTGCACAACTTTACCGGACTTGAGAGCTTTGAGGGTAACATCAAAATCCTCCACCAGGGTATCCGGGTCATACTGACCGCCGCCGGCCAGGATTTCACGCCGGTAGGCACCCAGGGCGCCGGGCACCACGGTGACACTTCCGAAGACGTCAAGAGCGCGACGAAAAATATTGATGCTGGCGATATATTCAAGCGCCTGGCACTTGGTCAGCCAGTTGTCCCGGTTGAGCACTTTTATGTTGCCCGCCACGGCGCCTACCTCGGGGTCGCGGAAGGGCTGTACCAGGTCTATCAGCGTGTTTTTACAGACCTGGCTATCGGCATCGACGATGATGATTATCTCACCGCTGGCAAAGAGCATACCATGGTTCAGGGCAGAGGCTTTGCCGCCGTTAGGCCGACTTATTACCTTCACGCCCCGGTGGCTGAAGCTCCGGGCTATCTGCAGAGTGCGGTCGGTAGAGCCGTCATCAATGACGATGACCTCTTTGCCGGGATACGTAGCTTCGATGACGGTTTCTATAGTACGGGCGAGGACTTTCTCCTCGTTAAATGACGGAATGAGGACGCTGATAGTGGGAAGGTACGGGGGGGATTGAGCCAGTTTTCCTTCGCGAAGTTTATGATAAATAACCAGGGGCAGCGTCAGGAAGTTGAAATACAGAATCAGCGTAAGGCTGAGCAACAAGACCCAGGAAAAGATGGAAAATTCTCCCCAGAAGTACAATACGGCGGCAAAGGCAATCGGCAGGAGAAAAAAGAGTGTGGAAAGACTTACCACGGGTATCCAGAACGCCAGCATGCCGACACGCTTTTTCTTTCCCCGGGCTGAAAATATGAAGTGGACGATAATTATTAACGTCAAGATGATGCCCGCCACATACGAGAGGTAGGACTGATGCGCCGGCATCATTACCAGGAAAGTAATGAAGAGACCGAAGATGATAGCCGTGATAATACCTGTTTTAAGCATTGTCTCTTTCCCGTTCCCGGTATGTATTAACGGGGAACATCCACCCTTGTCGCATCATCCAGGTATTGTCTCGAAAAATCGGTCAGGTCTTTGGTTTCCAGAATCTTGATACGCTGGTAATCGGCAAACTGCCTGGCTTCCCCACTCAGCTTGGGGACACTGATAATGAGCTTATCCCGTATACCGGCATCATAGGCGGCGGAGTCGAACTTGATGACGGTATTGACATCGTTCCCCTGAACACTATCTTTAGTGAGAACGGACGCGGCGATGGTGTGGTTCATAATGCCGTCGTCCTTCTGGGCATAGAAGTCCAGGACATGCTCGGCGCCGGACCTGCCCTTGAGCTTATACTTTTCCTCGACGCGATAGCCTTTCTTCTCCAGAAGCCATCTCAGCCAGCCCCTGGGCCCGAGTTTAGCCAGGTCAGGCTCAACCGCTGCATCCGAAGGCGGTGTTTCCCGGTCATCGCCGGCTTCCATAGTGCCGGCCTGCCGTGACGATAAATGCCGGAGTTCATCCAGGCTGTACACCCTGATGCTCTGTCTCTCGGCGAATTTGGCAGCTTCCGGGTTAAGCCCGGGAACGGCGATAACCATTTTGCTATCGATTCCGGCATCGTATATTTTACTATCGAATCCGAAAAGCGAGTCGATACTCACTTCCGTTTCATTATCCGGAGCCGCCAGGATGCCGATGGCGACGCTGTGCTTGGTTATCGGGTCTTCCACGCTCGCCAGGAGGTCGATAGTATGGCTGGCTCCGGAGCGTCCCTCAACCCTGACCGATTCCTGAACGGTGTAACCCAGATGCTGCAGGCAATCGATTAGCTGTCTTTTCGGCTCAAACTCAAACTCCAGCCGCTTGCGGTGGGCCTCGTTGAGGCGGTACGAATAAAGGGGAACGCGACGCAGTTCTTCAAGCGAGTATACTTCATCCATTTTCAGGCAGCGGCATTTAATCACCGGCGAAGGAAAAACTTCGTGACAGGCATTGCAGACATAGCGCGCCCCCGGTTTGCGATAGTCAGTCCCGATCAGCTTGATTTCCCGGCGGCATTTAGGGCATACTTGCTTGAATCCCGACGTAAACTCGTCCTCAAGGCCGATATAGCCGCAATGGAAGTGCTCGATTAGCTGTCCCCTGGATACATCACCCGAATCACAGTAGGGGCACCTTTCAACCGGCATGAGCTGGACCGAACCGGCCGGAGTGGTCAAAATCGTCTGGAATTCCTCTTTTAAAAGAAGTCCTTCCTTAGCAAGGGCTTCCAGAATCAGGATTGTCTGTTTTCCCGAAGTCCCCAGAGCCTCGTCAGCTTCATGATACGAGAAACCATCTTTGAGACAGAGGTCAACCTCCGGCTGTATCCAGTTAGCCGTTCTGGATAACAGGCCGCCGATGAGTTTAGCCGCACGCGGGTCCTGCCACATGGTGGATTTTACGCTGGTGACAGTCCCGGGGTCGGTAAAAGTTTTGGCGACGGTATCCCCATCCTGCTCGGTTATATCGAGCACGTCTACCTGGACTTTTTTGGGGGCTTTTTCTTTCTTGTTGTTACTCATGTGCCTTCTACCTCTCCGACGAGAACTCCGGTTCTACGCCAGGTACATTCGAAGCCTATTTACACCCGGCTATTTCGGGCTCCAGAGACGATATCAATGAACCCAATATCACCCTTTCAAACGTACAGTTCGTGAATATTGCTAACTAAATTCTACTATTCATCACATATACTAAGCATAAATATTCATTAACAATGTGTTAATTATCCGTAAACAAAACATAACGTAATAAATGAAACGGGGCTGTCAGTAAGAATACGGGATAAGCCGCCAATGATACAGGGCGGTTCGGGTGGGAA
>CAYNDI010000032.1:0-14743 GCA_964395955.1 uncultured Dehalococcoidaceae bacterium | reverse complement strand
CCTCTCTCTCGAACTCCCCTCTCCAGCCACAAATATCTGTGGTTTCCCACCGGTGTCTCTGGCTGGAGAGGGGTCAGGGGTGAGGCTTGAACGTATCAACCGGATATATACGGTACTGCATTAAACTGGTGTAGAAATTGAAAAACTAATGAGGAACACAATGCAATCGGGCAGAAAAAACTTATCGCTGCGGCTATGGTCTAGAGGCTACCCGTCGTCCATCCCTTCGCAAAAGTCTTTCTGCTGACCGGCTACTTTGGTCTCCAGGGCGAGTTTATCCATCTCAAGCTGGACCGGTATCGGGTAATCACCGGTGAAACAGGCCAGGCAGAAATTATCCCTCGGGAGACCCACCGATTGTATTAACCCGTCAATGCTCAGGTAGCCCAGCGTATCGGCGCCGATAAACTCACATATCTCCGGTATGCTTTTCTGAGCCGCGATAAGCTCACGCCGGGTAGCCATATCCACGCCGAAGAAACACGGATAGCGTATCGGCGGCGCGCAGATACGCATGTGGATTTCTCTGGCTCCCGCCTTGCGCAATATCTTCACCACGCTGGGAGTCGTCGTGCCCCGCACGATGCTATCGTCAACGACCACCAATCGCTCGCCATCGAGTACCTGAGGTAAAGGATTGAACTTTAATTTAACACCCAGGTCCCTGATACGCTGGTCGGGTTCGATAAAGGTACGACCGACATAACGGTTTTTAATCAGTCCTTCGACTACGGGAATACCGGACTCCCGTGCGTACCCCGTACCGGCGGCCGTAGCCGAATCGGGCACACCCATAACCAGGTCGGCATCAACCGGATATTCACGGGCCAGTCCCCCACCCATCGCCTGCCGGGCCGGGTAAAGCAGCTTCCCGTTAATCATGCTGTCGGGACGGGCGAAGTAGATATACTCAAAAATGCAAACGCCTTTCCGGTTCGACTCACCGGGGTGGCTGTCCACGCCGTTCTCACCGATAGCGACTATCTCTCCGGGCTCAATTTCACGGACAAAAGTGGCACCGATATGGTCCAGAGCGCAGGTCTCGGACGCTACCACCCAACCGTGGTCAATCATCCCCAGACAGAGGGGGCGCACACCAAACGGGTCACGCACCGCGTAGAGCTCCTTCGGTGTAATAATGACCAGCGAATAAGCACCCTGCAGGCGGCGCATGGCATAACGTATCCTTTCGACCCAGCTTTTTCCGGGGGATGAAAGGATGAGATTGGCGATTACCTCGGAATCCGTAGCCCCTTTAAAGGTGTAACCCTGTTTGGAAAGCTCATCGTACAGGTGGGTGGCATTGATAACATTGCCGTTATGGGCAATAGCGATGGTCTCCGAGTTATTACCTACCAGAATCGGTTGAGCATTGGCTGCCCGGGAGGAACCGGCGGTAGAATAACGGTTATGCCCGATAGCTATATGGCCGGTTAATTGACTGAGGGATTCTTCGGTGAATACGTTGGAAACTCTCCCCATGCCGGTGAATATTCTGATTATTTTACCGTTAGCGGTAGCGATACCGGCACTTTCCTGGCCGCGGTGCTGGAGAGCGTATAAAGCAAAAAAGGTAAGACGGGCTACATCTTCATCTGGAGAAAAAACACCAAAAACGCCGCAAGACTCGTGCAAGAATGACCTGCCTTTATATCAGTCCTGGCTTACTCTCTATTTTTATTATAGCCTATCTCACGATAGCCGGTCAATTTACTCAGGGACAGACGATGTTGACTTCAGCCAGCCCAGAATAGCCTCAATTACCCTGTCATCCTTCCGCAGTCGGTGACCGGCACCCTCGATGATAATCAGCTTCTTGGGGAAACCGGCTTTTTCATAGAGTCTCTCGGCGTGACCAACCGGGACCGTATCATCACGGCTGCCGTGGATAAAGAGTACCGGTCTCGGGGCGATTCCGGCAACATGGTTAATCGGATGAATCCGCTGACAGCCTTCGATCCACTCATCTAGCGAAGGTGGAAAGCCTTCATCCCTGATGGTGCCGATTTCCCGGTAGTGGTCGATAAGCGCCTGCCAGTTATTATCCTTATTAACCGGTGTGATTTCGGCGGGGCAGGCACAGGCTACCACTCCGGAAACCCGGTTATCTTTCGAAGCTACATAAATAGATACGGCGGCTCCGGCACTGAAGCCGACCAGTGACAGCTGTGTCTTATCGACATTGTCCAGACCACAAAGGTAATCGAGGACAGCCTGCAGGTCGCGTGTCCAACCCAGAAAGTCCATATTGCCACCGCTATCCCCGGCCCCCCGGAAGTTAAAAAAGTATACCGCCAGGCCTTCCCGGCAGATTCTCTCCGCCAGCGTCGGATAACCGCCATCATCTTGCTGCGGGGTATCACCGGAAGGGGCACCGTGACAGAGACAGACCAGGGGGTATTTCTTGGATAAATCAGGCAGAAAAAGCTGGCCTAAGATGGAAATGCCATCTACCTGTAAAACAGAAAGATCTTTCAGCAATTCAAATCCCGCTAAATCAAGTATTTACTAAATATATCTGCCTATGGATTTGGCGATAGCCCGGAGTTCTTCCATAAGCCGGGTAAAATCGGATATAGTAAGCGATTGCAGACCGTCGACAAGGGCTTCCTTGGGACTGGGGTGAACTTCGATGAGAATACCATCCGCCCCGGCAGCGATAGCCGCTCTGGCGACAGCCGGCACGAGAGAATAATGCCCGGCGGAATGACTGGGGTCGACAATTACCGGCAGATGGCTGTTTCTCTTAATAACCGGAACGGCAGATATATCCAGGGAAAAACGAATGCTGTCTTCGAACGTCCTGATGCCCCGCTCGCAAAGGACAACCCGGTCTTTACCTTCCGCCAGGAGATAATCGGCCGCGGTGAGCCACTCGGTAATGGTACAGGAAAAGCCCCTTTTCATGACCACCGGCCGTCCGCTTTTACCGGCATCGGTCAGCAGGGCGAAATTCTGCATGTTACGCGAACCGATTTGAAGCATATCCGCGTAGGTCGATACCAGTTTGACATCCTGCGGATTGACCACTTCGGTAACCACGGGTATCCCCAGTTTCTCCCGCACGCCAGCCAGCAGCTCCAGCCCTTTTTTCTGCAAGCCCTGGAAACTGAAGGGAGATGTTCGCGGTTTAAACGCACCGCCGCGCAGGATAGTAGCCCCCGCCTTTTTTACTCCCTCAGCCGCCTGCATAAGCTGTTTCTCACTTTCTACAGCGCAGGGGCCGGCCATAATAACGACACGTTTGCCGCCGATCTTCACGCCGCCGCAATCCACTATCGTATCCGCTTTTTGAAATTCACGGGAGGCAAGCTTATATGGCTTCATGATACGGGTGACGCTTTCGACGCCCGGCAGCACGGCGAATACATCGGTGGGTATCTGCCCGGTATTGCTCCCGAGGAGTGCCACAACGGTTTTATCGGTGCCCAGATTTAACTGGACGCCCAATTCAAAGGACTTAGCCTTTTTGACAACGCTATCGACTTCTCCTTTGGAGGCGCCGGTTTTCATTTCAACAATCATGATGCTTTATCTCAACTCCTTTGCCGGGCGAATGAACACCGTTACATCTATCCTATATGATAATACTAAAGCTGGAATAAGGCGTCAAGAGACGGAGCCGGTCACTTTTTACCTGCCTTCTTGGCCTGCTTAACGGCCTGCTTGGCCTTCTTCTTTTCCAGCTTTAGCTGCGATTCATCGGGTTGGCTGGATGGGGCAGACAGCTTATTCTTTTGCGCCTGCCCCAGTATTCTCATAGCCAGGTAACGCCCGAAGTAGCCAATGAATCCCGCGGCCAGGACAATACCTATCCACTTGAGTATTTCCAGCGGTTGAGTGTCCATCCGCTCATATTATAACAGATACGTATTATAACAGATTACGCTAACCCTCCGTGTGGCGCTTTATCGATAAACGCAGGAGCTTGATAGCGGCCACCTCTACCCAGATAATCATGTTGGCCACGAGGATTCTCTCGAGCAGGCCGAACCAGCTTGCATCGTCGGGGAGAAAACCCAGCGTTATCACCAAGGCGACGGCCAGCAGCCCGGTAAAAACGGAGTAAAGGAAAATCCCCCGCCAATCAGGGTCGTTCCTGAGACTGGGCGCGATGATAAGAATAGCGACGGGGAAAATCCAGAAAGCTGCGGTGGCGGTCAGGCTATGGATTGTTCCCTCAATGGTATCCGGTCCGCCAACGGGGTCGGTGCGGAAAGCGCCGATGAGCAGCAGCGTAAAACCGAAGAATACCAGCAGGCCGATACTGAACCGGAAGCCCCGTACGCCCTTGATATTAAAGAGGAGCCCGGCGGTAAATATTTCCACCAGCAAACCAATGGCCAGAAATCCGATGGTCTGTAAAAATCCCAGACGTGTCAACGCCAGGCTGCTGATGGAGTCGCGTACCAGATTATAATCAGCGTTGATAAAGGCCGCCGTAAAATCGGTGACGACGAGCACCAGCGGACCGGCTACGCCGGCCAGGGCCAGCGCGCTGTGTATATTCAACTTCTTAAGGATATTCAGTAGGTTCTGCATGATAATAACACCGCTGTATTAAGCCAGCTTTACATCTATTATAACGTATTATACGTGGTGGAGATATAAGAAATAAGACTTTTTATAGATAGATACATACACCTATATTGCTTTCGTAGTGGAGAAAAAAGGGTATTGACGACCTGACAGAAACTATTATATCTTCTCGGCGAGGACTATGGTGTACGTGCCGTTGACCCGGGCAATCCTGTTGCCGGCAACGTCGGTGAAATAGAGGTCTTCCAGCCGGGATGAATCGTATTCTTCCACCGGCTTAAAACCGTATCCCGATAGAAAGTCGGGTATCTGCCCCTTTTCAATACCGAAGCGGTACTCCTCATCTTCCAGAACGACAAACTCGTAGCACCGCTTTTCCCCGTAGTAGAGGTTCTCCCGGCGGAGCACCGAAGCGAAAAGGTAGTCGAAAACAACAATACTGCCTTTACCGGCGTATTCGCTTATAAAGTTGAAGATGCTGTCGACCGCGGCGGGGTCGAGATAGCATATCAGGCCTTCGAGAAGGTACAGGCCGGGCACATCTTTCTTGCAGCCGGCGGTCTCCAGCGTTTCAGGCAAGGCTTCCTGCCGGAAATTGATGGGGATAAACTTGAGATTGCGGGGCAGGTCAATATGCATCTGCCGGCAGCGTTTTATTTTATTCTGCTGCGTGGTGGGAGAATCGAGCTCGAAGACGGCGGCGTGACGCAGGCTATCCTGAAAGCGGACGGCGCGCGAATCAAATCCGGCACCGAAAATCAGTACCTGTTGAATATCTTTAGAGAGGTTTTGGAAGATACCGTCAATTAGCCTGGTACGGGCGATGACATACTCGTAAACGCCGCTACCGGCTAAGCGTTTCATATAAATAAACCGGGTAAGACGGTTCCTGACAACCACCTTGTAGCGCGACGGAATAAGGACAGGAGCTATATAGTCGTCAGTCTTGTAGACGGGTTCTTTATCATAATAAGACAAGGCGCGGGTGAAACGGGTTACCCTGGCGGTCTTGGACACCTTGTGTCTGGGCTTTTTGTTCATAACAGACGTTCCAGCCTTTTTAGGTGATAATGCGGTAATTATAACGTAGAAAAGGTGCGCATACAAGGGCTTTCAGGAACATTTTTTACCTCACCCCCTGTATCCCCCTCTCCTGAAAAGGCGTTCCGCAGGAGAGGGGGAGGGAATATGAGAGGGGGCGTTAGCCCCCTCTCGCTACGCACTCCCCGTTTGTGGGATGGGGGTATGAAAAACGGGAAAAGCAGAAGATGACACGAGGGCGGCCAGGGTGGGAAAAGATAACACACGAGGGGCGGGGATAGGAAAATAAAAGCATCAGGGGCGGAGGAGAATATGAATCGTCACACCTACGGCTATAGCCCCCAGGACTATCCTGACGATAAGATTATCCGTGGCGAAAGCGGCGGAAAGGCTAATCCCCAGCCACAACAGGGTAAGTGTGATGACCTTTACCTTGACCGGAATCCCCTTGCCCTCGATATAGTTCCTGATATACACGCCGAAAAACCTGTTATCAGTCAGCCAGCGGTAGAAGCGCTCGGAGCTGCGCATATAACAGGCGGCGGCCAGGAGCAGAAAAGGGGTGGTGGGCAGTACGGGAACGAATATCCCCACCACCCCGATAGCGGTCGAGGTCGTCCCGGCGACGATGAGCAGCGGCCTGGATATTTTCTTAGACATAGATACTCAGCACAGAGAAAATACTGGTGATATGTTCAATATCACTGTACCATACATCAGTAAAACGTTGAAACAGACAGCACGATTTTTACCTCACCCCCTGTGTCCCCCTCTCCTGACAAGGCGTTCCGCAGGAGAGGGGGAGAATATTTGAGAGGGGGCTGGCGCCCCCTCTCGCTGCGCACTCCCCTTTGTGGGGTAGGGATGTAACTGCGGGATAAGCTGGAGATGAAGCGAGGGCGGGCCTGGGTGGGAAGCATTTACAGGAGATTGGTAAACATCTCTTGACTGATGCCGGCTTGCTTGAGAATCGAATACAGTGTCTTCAGGGCAAGCTCCTTTCGATGGTAAGGGATAGTGACTCTCCGCCCGGTCTGCGGATGCTTCACGATATAATGACTGCCGCGAACGCGATGGACGATGAAGCCTGCCTTTAATAATGCGTCAACAGTCTGCTTGCCGCTCGCCCGCGGAAGCTTCACGCAGTAACCTCGACGACGGCTTCCTCAATATCTTTCTCCGAAGGAACAGGTTCACCATCGGCTTCGAGGCTTTCGATGTAGAGTTCAATAGCTTCCTTGATATTTTTCAGAGCTTCCTCTCTGGTGTCTCCCTCGCTGATACAGCCGGGAAGCAGTGGAACGTATACCGTATACCCGCCGGATTCATTGGGCTCAAGGACTACTTTAAAGCTACGTGTCATATCCGCACCTCTCTATCAGTCTCATTATAGCATACTGTTAATGGTGTATATAAAAAACGGTATATGCCGTTTATTATGCGTGGGTGGGTATGGGTGGTAAAAGATAGTAACTATGGGTGGGGATGGAATGAAAAGTAAAAGAAGGGTTAGCCTACAGCTTAAATAGCTTTCAATACCCCCTCAAGCACACCTTTCCACTCACCTCTCAACTTCTTATAGTTAATCCTTATCTGCGTGTGACCGACGTGTACTTCTTGGGGGAGGGGCGAAAGGTTGGAGGCATTGAAGGGCAGGCCTTGGAATCGGCGTAAAGTTATCTGGCCCTCCTCGGTGGATATAGACTCGATACCGGCCCTGGCGGCCAGTCCTTTTATCCTTACAGCGTAGAGCAGATTGTGCACCTCCGGGGGCGGCGTACCGAAGCGGTCGGTGTACTCCTGTAAAATATCGTCCAGCTTCTCGGCGGCGTCCGCGTTTCCCAAAGAACGGTAAAGCTCCAGGCGGGTATCCACGTCCCCGATATAGCTCTCGGGGATAAAGGCGTCCAGGGGCAAATCGACGGTGGGTGGGGGCAGGCGGGGTGGCGGTTTTTCCTTACCGGCCATCAGGGCTTTCTGCTCCTCGACGGCCTCGGCAAGAAGCCGGGTATAGAGGCTAAAGCCGATGGCGGTGATGTGGCCGCTCTGGCGGGGGCCCAGTAAGGTGCCGGCGCCGCGGATTTCCAGGTCCTTCATAGCGATACCGAATCCGGCACCGAGTTCGGTGGCTTCGTAGATAGTGCGTAAGCGCCGGTGGGCAATGGGGCTCAAGCGCTTGCCGCCGTCATACAGGAAGTAAGCATAAGCGAGATTGGCACCGCGCCCCACCCGGCCCCGTAGCTGGTAAAGCTGCGTCAGGCCGAATTTATCGGCTTTATTAACAATCAGGGTATTGGCATTGGGCATATCCAGGCCGGACTCGATGATGGTAGTGCTGACGAGAACATCGATTTCACCCCGGGTGAAAGCGGTCATGACTTTTTCCAGCTGCTCCTCCGGCATCTGGCCGTGACCGATAGCGACCTCGGCTTCCGGCACCAAATCTCTAATGCTGGCGGCTACCATGGCGATGCTCTGGACGCGGTTATGCACGAAAAAGACCTGGCCGTTACGCTCCATCTCCCTTAAGATTGCTTCCCTGACCAGGTGGTCGCTGTACTCGGCGACATAGGTCTTGACGGGGAGGCGGGCCTCGGGAGGGGTTTCCATAGCGCTCATGTCCCGGACGCCTACCAGGGACATGTGGAGGGTGCGGGGAATAGGGGTGGCGCTCAGGGTAAGCACATCGACCTCCCGGCGGAGTTTCTTTAAGTGCTCCTTGTGGTTGACGCCGAAGCGCTGCTCCTCGTCGATGATGAGCAGCCCCAGGTTCTTAAAGACAATATCTTTCTGCAGGAGACGGTGGGTGCCGATACAGACGTCCACCGTGCCGTCGGTCAGACCGTCAGCGATAGCCCGCTGGTCGCGGTCGGAACGAAAGCGACTCAATACCTCGACCTTTATGGGGAAAGCCTCCAGCCTCTCGGAGAAAGTACTGAAGTGCTGCTGCGCCAGGACGGTCGTCGGCACCAGGACAGCCACCTGCTTGCCGTCCATCACCGCCTTGAAAGCGGCGCGGATGGCTACCTCGGTCTTGCCGTAGCCGACATCCCCGCAGACGAGGCGGTCCATGGGGCGGCGATTCTCCATGTCCGCCTTGACTTCCTGCAAAGCCTCGAGCTGGTCGGGGGTCTCAACGTAAGGGAAAGCCGACTCCAGTTCCTGCTGCCAGAGCGAATCGCGAGAGAAGGCGAAACCGGGTACGACCTCCCGGGTGGCGTACAGAGCCAGGAGCTCCTGCGCCAGCAGCACGGCGGCCTCTTTAGCTTTCTGCCGGGTGCGGTACCACTCCTGAGTGCCGAGTCGACTCAGCACCGGCGGCCTGTCGCCGGCACCGACGTAACGGCTGACCCGGTCAATCTGGTCGGTGGGGACATAGAGGGTATCGCCGGCGGCATACTTAAGCACGAGATACTCTTTCTCATTGCCGGCGGCCTTTAAAGTGGTCACGCCGGTGAACTTGCCGATGCCATGTTCGACGTGGACAACATAGTCATCGGGGATTATATCAACCATGAGCTTCTGGCGCGGCACCGGATGCCTTTTTACCAGGCGGCGCTGCTTGACGAAGCCGAATATCTCGGCGTCGGTAAACAGGCAGGTCTCGTCGCCCATCACCCAGCCCTCCGGCAGCGAACCCTGCACCAGCAGCAGAGCGCCGGGACCGGGGACATCGGTGACCTGCTCGACGGGCGCGGCGATGATATCCTCTTCGGCCAGAAGCTCGGAAAGCCGGCTCGCCTGATGGCTGACGACGATAACGCGTTTCCGCTGAGCCAGCATCTCCACGGTCTTCTTCAGGAACAAAGGCAGCTTGCCGGCATAGCCGGGCGCGGAGAGAAAGTCCAGCGGTTCCTCAACACCCCAGGCATCCAGATTCAGGGACAGTCCGGTCTCTATTTTCGGTCGTAGTTCATCCCAGATAAAATAGGGCCTGGGGAAATCGGGAGGCAGTTCCCCGCGTTCGATTTTCTCGTCACGGAGCTGCGCGGCCTCGGTATCCAGCTCTGACGCCACCGATTCTATAGACGAAGACTCGTCAATGACGATAAGCGTACCGGACGGCAGGAAATTCAGGAGGCTGCCCTGGTTAAAAAGCGCCGAATAATACTGTACCTCCGGGGGTACCTGCCCGTCGAGGAACATGGCGATATCACGCTGGAAGTGCTGCCTGACCTCGGTGGTACAATTCCTGAGGTCAAGGCCCAGCAATAATTCCTCCAGCGAACGCTTGTCCATGCGCCGCGGCGCCAGCAACTCGGTCGCCGGGACAATTCCCACCGAAAGCAGCTTCTCGGTCGAGCGCTGCGTGGCCGGGTCGAAACGACGGATGCTATCTACGGTATCGCCGAAAAACTCGAGACGCACCGGAAATTCACTGGTCGGCGGCCAGATATCGGTAATACCGCCGCGGTGGCTCGCCGTGCCCGGCACCTCCACGACATTTTCCATACTATAGCCCATGGCTTCCCACTCGCCCAGCAAACGCAAGGGCTCTTTACTCGTCCCGAGTTCGATGATATGACAGGCAGATGTAAAATCACGTCGCAGGGTAGTTTTCGACATAATCGCCGCCACCGATGCCACCACCAGAGGCGGCCTGGCACCATTTCCGGTAAGGTCACCGCCCACCAGCGACGCCAGCACGCGGACTCTTTCCGTCTCCGTCATCGTGTCCGAGGTCAGGCGCTCGTAGGGCAGGACATCGGTCTCCGGGAAAAGCCTTACCGGCCCGGAACGGCACCAGCTTGAAAGCTGCTCCTGGATTTTTCTGGCATTTTCCGGCTGCGCCGTGATGAACAGTACCGGAATCCCCAGACGTTCATAAACAGCCGCCACGAGATACGCCCGGGCAGCCTCCAGAACCACGACGGTACTGTTATTTCGCTGCTTCAGTTCATTAACAAGCCGGCGGTAAACGGGCATTGATTCAATTAATTCCAGTAGGGGACCGAGCTCCGGCAATATATCCCTCCACATACCTCTAGGGCTCGTCCGTAAAAACGGGCCAGCCCTGTGTCTATGCATTGTAGCACAGAACGGGCGAGTAAGCTAAGGGGTAGATAGTGAGAATCCTACTTTTTTCCCTTGACGAAAGAGGGAGGTAAAATGTCACCCCAAACTGCCTTTTTTCATCGGATAAGAGGGGTTATACTTAACGTTACAGACAAATGGTGATAGCGAGCATTCTCGTTTACTCTAAAGCTACGACGGGCAGGTCGGGTAGCCGAAGATGGGCAATACATGGGGGAAAAGGTCACCTGCTTGTGCTATAATGTTAAAAACAATCCTCGAAATAATGAACATGAAAAAGCAACGGGAAAAAGATAAAGGACTGGCCTACCGGCGTATCGTGGTAAAGCTGGGCACAAGCCTGCTGACCGGTGGCAGCCAATATCTGAACCAGGCAGCCATGAGCGGACTGGTCAGGCAGATAGCCCGGCTGCACGAACAGGGCGCCGAAATCATCATCGTTTCTTCCGGGGCAATTGCCGCCGGCAGGGACAAGCTGGGCCTGACCAAAAATATCAGGGGTATCCCGTTCAAGCAGGTGCTGGCATCGGTGGGGCAAAGCCGGCTGATGAACACCTACGAGCAGCTTTTCGGCAGGCATAATATCACCGTAGCCCAGGCCCTGCTGACCAAGTCCGACCTCAGCGACCGCGCCGGGTATCTCAACGCCCGCAATACGCTGATGGCTTTGATGGATATGAATGTCATCGGGATTGTCAACGAAAACGACGTTGTTGCCATCGACGAAATCAAAGAAGCCAAATTCGGCGACAACGATAACCTCTCGGCAATGGTCGCCAACCTGGTCGACGCCGACCTGCTGATGATACTCTCGGACATTGACGGGCTGTATACCGCCGACCCTAATCGTAACCCGAAGGCGCACATCATCCCCCGGGTAAATAAAATCGATGCTGATATAAAGCGGCTGGGGGCGAACACCAGCAACAAGGTGAGTACCGGCGGTATGATTACGAAGATAGAAGCCGCCCAGATAGCCACAGCATCCGGAGTGCACGTAGTTATCGCCAACGGCAACGAACCTGAAGTTATTCTCAGGCTGGCCGCCGGAGAGGGCATCGGGACACATTTTTTCCCCACCGCCAGGAACCTGGAAAGCCGGGAGCGCTGGATGCTCTCCGGTCTCTGCATCAAGGGCAAGCTGATAATAGACGCCGGCGCCGCCCTGGCGCTAAAGAAACAGAACCGCAGCCTGCTGGCGGCCGGAATAGAGAAAGCCGAAGGCAGGTTCGGTCGCGGGGACATCGTGGCTATTGATGACGCGGCAGGAATTCACCTGGGCTATGGCATCACCAACTACAGTTCCGGCGATATTAATACCATCAAAGGGGCTCAATCGGATAAAATCGCCAGTTTACTCAATTTCGATTACGGACCGGAGGTAGTGCACCGCAACAACCTGACACTACTGGAAAGAGAGGAGCCAAGTGCCGATAGGGAAACTCTACCACTCCATCAATGATGAACTTATTGCCAGTGTCAACTACCAGTTCCAGCACGAGGAAGACCACCGCTGGTGGGGGGAGCTTACCCTCATCGAATACAAGCAAATAAAAGACGGCGGGGGATATATTCTGGAACTGGAGGATGGTCGGCAGAGTCGGTGTAATCTGAAAAAGCGGGTAAACCGGGCGGTGACGAGTCTGCCACCGCGTTACGTCTATCACTTCAGCGGCAGCGGGAAGTTCGAGTATTAGGAGAATTCTCTTTTTCCGCGGGGAACGGAGAATATCATGCAGATACTCAGGGGCAAAGGCAAATTATACGATAGCCGCGGGGGCTATCTCGACGAAATCACCTACGAACTTTTTTTTAAATCCCGGAACGGCGCCGGCGTAGAGTGGCGGGGAGAAATCATCCCCGAAAACTGTATAATGCCGGTAGGCAAGCATATTATAGAGCTGGAAGACGGCCGGCGGGGAACCTGCTTGACCGGGATAAACACCTATTCCTCCTTCGAACTGGTGGTCGACAGCTTTAGTATCAAAGGAACCGGGCCGCTGAAAAATTGAAAGGAACCCAGCCATGGAATCAGCCATAGAGGGGCTAAAAGCCAGGGGGAGAGCCGCCAAAGCGGCGGCTCATAAGCTGGCGTATATCTCAACTGACATTAAAAATAATGCCCTGAATAATATCGCCGGCGACCTGCTCCTCAGGAAAGAGGAGATACTGGCCGCCAATAAGAAGGACTACGCTGCGGCTAAAGCCTCCGGGATGGGCGCCGCCCTGCTCGACAGGCTGATGCTGGATACACGGCGCCTTGAAGGGATAGCGGCGGACACGAGGGCGGTGGCGGCATTACCTGACCCCGTCGGGGAAGTCTACGATATGCGCACTATGCCCAACGGCCTGCAAATCGGTAAGAAGCGGGTGCCCGTCGGGGTCATCGGCACCATCTACGAAAGCCGACCCAATGTCACCGTGGATATAGCGTCGCTCTGCCTGAAATCCGGCAACGCCGTTATCCTGCGCGGTGGCAAAGAGACGATAAATTCCAATACAGCCATCGTCAAAGTAATACAGGCAGCCTGTGCTAGAGCCGGCATGCCCGATGGCTGCGTGCAGTTCATCGACAATACCGACCACTCCCTGGTGCAGGCGATGCTCAAAATGAATGATGTCATCGACCTGATAGTGCCCCGTGGCGGGGCGGGACTGATAAAGTCCGTCAAGGAGAACGCGACCATGGCGGTGGTAGCGGGGGGCATCGGGGTGTGCCATACGTATGTGGATAAAAGCGCCGATATTCAGAAGGCGGTAGACATCGTCTACAACGCTAAAGTGCAGCGGCCTACCGTCTGCAATGCCCTGGACACGGTACTGGTGCATAAAGACATCGCCAAGAGCTGCCTGCCCGGGATGGCCACTGAACTAAATAAAGCTAAGGTGGAACTGCACTGTGACGAGAGAGCAATGGCAATCCTGAAAGACGATAAGTCCCTGAAACTGGAAAAGTCGGTAGAAGAGGACTGGGGCAGGGAATTCCTGGCATTGATTGCGGCGATAAAGGTGGTGGACTCACTGGACGGGGCGCTGGAACACATCGAGAAATATGGCTCGGGGCACTCCGAAGCTATCGTTACCGAGGACTACGACGCAGCCATGCGGTTCCTTAATGAGGTGGATGCCGCGGCAGTTTACGTCAATGCCAGCACGCGCTATACCGATGGGAGTCAGTTCGGGCTGGGGGCGGAAGTAGGCATAAGCACTCAAAAGCTGCACGCCCGCGGGCCGATGGGACTGAAAGAGCTAACGAGTTATAAGTGGATTATCTTCGGTACGGGTCAGGTGAGGCCGTAACTACTTCGTCACTTTCAAGACATCCTGCTGCACTTTGAAAAGCTGCCGGATGCCCTTTTCCGCCAGTGCCAGCAAATCGTCGACCGCCTGCTTGTTGAAAGGCCTGCCTTCGGCGGTGGCCTGTAACTCAACGAATTCACCCTGGCTGGTCATCACCACGTTAAAGTCCACACCGGCCTGGGCGTCTTCATCGTAGCAGAGATCCATCATCATATTCATGTTAACGATGCCGACACTGGTAGCCGCCACGGCGCTTTTCAGGGGCACCGACGATATTATCCCCATATCCCTCAGCTTTTCCATCGCCAGGTGCAGGGCGACGTAAGCGCCGGTAATCGCCGCCGTCCGGGTGCCGCCATCGGCCTGGATGACATCACAGTCAACCGCCAGAGTCCTCTCACCCAGAGAGTCAAGGTCAGCCACGGCGCGCAGCGAACGCCCGATAAGGCGCTGTATTTCCTGGTTGCGTCCGCCCACCCTACCCCGAACGGAATCGCGCTGGGAGCGGGTAATGGTAGCGCGGGGCAGCATGGCATATTCGGCGGTAATCCAGCCGGTACCGCTTCCCTTGAGAAAAGGAGGCACTCTCTCCTCAACGGTCACCGCGCATAATACGTGGGTCTTACCCAGTTTAATCAAAGCCGACCCCTCGGGGAAGCTCTGGTAGCCGGTGATTATCTTTACAGGCCGCAGTTCGTCATAAGCCCGTTCATCAATTCTTTTCACAGAATAATCTCCAATCCAGTTAAGAATATGGTCAGAGTATAGCATTGACGGAGGATGAAGGCAATCTTATCTACCTCACCCTCTATATCCCCCTCTCCTGACG
>CAYNDI010000031.1:0-15190 GCA_964395955.1 uncultured Dehalococcoidaceae bacterium | reverse complement strand
GAGAGTATCAGACAGGTATTTTTGTATCACCTTTTTCAGGTATAACCTTACCTGGACCAATCATAGCCTTCATCGTTGCTTCATAGCACCAAAGTGAATTGGGTGTTAACTTGGATGCCGGATTCAACCTGTTGTGCTATTCTAAGGTTAATAATCCTCTCTGTGTGTTCGCATGAAAACAAAAGTATTAACCACCATTATCTTGCTGGTAGCTACGATTGTTTTCGCTGCTGGAATCGGCTATGGTTCTGCGAGAGCTGTCTTTGCCATATCAGATGAGGCAGTAAATATCCCTGACCCAGTCCTGCAAAATGCCATCCGGGATAGCCTTGATATTCACGGCCGGGACATTCGTGCCAGTGATATGGCCCGGATTAACAAGCTGAAGATTTCTAATGGTATCCGTGCACTCGGTCAATCTGCCAGCCTAGTCGTCGACCTGGCCGGACTGGAATATTGCCTTAATCTGGAAGAAATTAATATTGATGGCGATATCAGTGACCTGACCCCACTGCGTAACCTGAACAAACTTGAATTATTACTGGTGAGCGGCCATGTCCAGGACCTCACTCCTTTAGCTAATCTGACAAATCTTAAACACCTGTTTCTGATGAACCACGGTATCAGTGATATATCTCCCTTAGCTAATCTGACTAATCTGGAGGCACTGATACTCTCCATGAATCAAATTCAGGACATTTCCCCTTTAAGCAATCTGCGAAATTTACAGCAATTAAGCATTTCTCGGAACCAGATTTCCGATATTTCTTCTCTGGACCGTTTACAGCACCTCTTAATCCTGGATGCTATCCAAAATCAGATAGAAGATATTACCCCGCTGACCGGGCTGTACAGGCTGGAAAGCCTTAGCCTGGGCGAGAATCAAATTAGGGATATTTCCCCTTTGGCAAAGCTATACCGGCTGCAAAATATTTCTCTGGATAGTAACGATATCTCGGACATCTCTCCCCTAGTAGAGAATAGGGGATTCACAGATGTAGCGCTCCAGCGAAGTTTGGATTTATGCGATAATCCTCTGAGCGCAGTATCAATCAATACCTACATTCCCGAGCTTCAAAAATCCGGCATTAAGGTTTCTTATTAAATAGCGCTGGAATTAGAACTACCCTGATTACAGACTGAACGGCCATTTCAAATATTCTGGTTCTGTCTATCGTACAGTACCGCCCGCCATTTAGTACTCAAATCAATACATGAACGTAATGATATTACCGCAACTTTTCACTTTATTTCAGAAAGAAATAACTGTATTACGTCTTTGTGCCATAATAACTACGGCTGCGATAAAGACTTCGACTTCTTAAGCAACTCTCGTAATCTTGGAAGCAGGTCGGGGCGCAAGAAGTTCGATTTGAGTCCTGAGTGGCCAGCCAGTTCTAAATCCTCATAAAATAATCTTGAGAAAGACCTGCCATTTCCACATCTTTGTAATACCCCGCTTTTGCTGCGTGGTCGTAGTATGCTAATATTATTTAAACCCCACGGATAAAGTCTTTAAACGATTACGGAGAAAGGAGCTACTATGGCCGGTGGGTATATGGGAAAGCTCTTGTTCGTCAATCTTTCCACAGGGCAGACTAAAGAGGAAATACCCGATGATAGTCTCTACCGGGACTTCATCGGATGCTATGGCGTCGGCGCCAGGATTCTGTACAGTCGGCAGAAAGGCGGGGTAGACCCGCTGGGACCGGAAAACACGCTGGGATTTATTACGGGGCCGCTGACCGGCACCCCGGCCGTTACCGGCTGCCGCTTTGCCGTGGTGGCGAAGTCGCCGCTGACCGGCGGGTTCGGCGATTCCAGCTGCGGCGGCGACTTCGGGCCCATCCTCAAGTTCGCCGGTTACGACGGCGTATTTATATCCGGCGTATCTCCCCGGCCGGTCTACCTCTTCATCGATAACGGGAAAGTTGAAATAAAAGATGCTTCTCATCTCTGGGGCAAGACTACCTTTGAAACCGATGACGCCATCAAGGCGGAGCTCGGCAAAGACGCCAGGGTGGTCAGCATCGGCCCGGCCGGAGAAAAGCAGTCGCTGGTCTCCTGCATGATGAACTTCGGCGGCGATGCCGCCGGGCGCTCGGGACTGGGCGCGGTCACCGGCTCTAAAAAACTCAAGGCGGTAGTAGTGAGAGGGGACGCTAAAGTCCCCCTGGCCGACGTTGAAGCCGTCAATCGGATACGCGAAGCTCACATGGCCGAGGCCAAGCAGGCCATGGAGGGATTCCGGATGACCGGCACCAGCGGCCATGCCGACGTCTCTATCCACAGCGGCGATACGCCGGTCAAGAACTGGGGAGGCATCGGTATCAATGAAATGCCCGATGTTTCCGGTCTCCACAAGGACATCCTTAACGCTAATGTAGCCCGGCGGACGGCCTGCTGGCACTGCCCCGTCGCCTGTAAGGGCAGGCTGAAAGAAAGCACCGGCGAATACAAGTACCCGGCGGATACCCACCGTCCGGAGTACGAGACCGCCGCCGCCTTCGGGGGGATGTGCTGTAATACCAACGCCGAGTCGATAGCCATGGCTACCCATATCTGCAACGCCTACGGACTGGACACCATATCCACCGGTACCATCATCGCCTTTACTATGGAATGCTACGAGCACGGCATTATCACCAGGAAAGACACGGACGGCATCGAGATGACCTGGGGTAACCACCGCGCCCTGGTTGCTATGACGGAGAAGATAGCTAAAAGAGAAGGATTCGGTGACGTTCTGGCCGACGGCGTTAAGAAAGCCGCCGAAAAAATCGGCAAAGGGGCTGAGGAATACGCGGTGCACATCGGCGGACAGGAGCTGGGGCTGCACGACCCGAAGTTCGATTTTCCTTTCTTCCGCGGCAAGCCGACGGCCGCCCGGTACCAGATGGACGCCACTCCCGGCCGGCATACCGCCGGTTTCGGGCCCAGCCAGTTCGAGGACCATGCCCTCAGCGCCTCCGGACTCTGCCTGCACAGCGACACGCTGGTGCCCGACCCGGCTAAATATATCACCGGATACATGAGCGCTGTCACGGGCATCGACTATAATATAGACAAAATACTTGAGTGCGGCGAGAGGATTGCCACTATCCGGCACCTTTTCACCATACGCGAGGGCATCAATCCCCTGAAACTTAAGGTTCACGGGAGAATAATCGGTCGGCCACCCTTTAAAGATGGTCCTCTGGCCGGGGTATCACTGGATATCGAGGCGCAGGCCTACTGGAACCTGGGCGCAATGGATTGGGACCGGATGACCACCAAACCGAGTAAAGAAAAGCTACTGAAACTCGGACTGAACGATGTCGCCGAGGAACTCTGGCCACCGCAGCCGGAACCCGGTCCCCACTAAATAACAATCCATTCAGATACAGGAGGTAACACGGATTATGAAGAGTCTTGAAGGCAAGGTGGCGATGGTCACGGGGGCAGGCAGCAAACGGGGCATGGGACGCGCCGTGGCCGTACGGCTGGCCAGAGAAGGGGCCGACGTCATCGTTCTGGACAAATACGCCGCCCCGAAGAGCATCTGGCCGGGGGACGAGGGGTGGGGCGGCCTTGACGACGTGGTTAAAGAAGTCGAAGCCCTGGGCAGGAAAGGCCTGGCGGCGGTAGCCGACGTCGGCAACGGCAAGGAAGTGGATGAAGCGGTCGCCAGGACTCTTCAAGAATTCGGCAGGATAGATATCCTGGTGCATTGCGGCGGCATCCGCGGCGCCATGACGACGCCAATCGTAGACCTTTCCGAAGAAGAGTGGCAGGATATTATCAATATCAATCTGACCGGCTCGTTCCTGATATCCAAAGCCGTCGCTAAAACCATGATACCCGATGGGGAAGGCAGGAAAATCGTACTTTTCGGGTCGAAGGCGGCGACCCAAGGATACGCCGGTAGCAGCGGCTACTGCGCCTCCAAGCACGGTATCCTCGGACTGGGCCGAACGCTGGCGGCGGAGCTGGCGCAATACAGGATAAACGTGAATATCATCAATCCCGGCGGTTTCGATACCAACCTCAGAGACGGCGAAATCACCAAGCGGGCCAAAGCCCAGGGCATCAGTGTAGCCGAAGCCATCGAGCAGGAATCGAAAAAACAAGGGCCCGGACCAGGCGTACCGCTGGGCCGACTCGGCAGGCCGGAGGAAATCGCCGACCTGGTATTTTTCCTGGTTTCCGACCAGTCCGTATACATCACCGGAAAGGCCATCGATATCGATGGCGGTCTTTAATTTAGAGGTGTTATTTGAATAACATGATACGTATGACACAGGACGGCTGGCAACACCTGTTTTCTCCCGGTTCTATTGCCGTTATCGGGGCGTCCAGCACGCCGGGGACCTGGGGAAACAACGCGGTGAAGGGCCTGCTTGACTCCAAAGACAGGCGAATCTATCCGGTCAATCCCAGCGCCACGGAAATCCTCGGGCTAAAGGCTTACGGCAGTGTGCTGGATATACCGGATACCGTGGAACAGGCGGTGATAGTGGTCACCGCCAGACTCGTTCCAAAGGTATTAAACGAGTGCGTTACGAAGGGAGTCAAAGCCGCGGTTATAATTTCGGCCGGATTCGGGGAAACGGGCGCGGAGGGTCGAAAACAGGAAAAGGAGTTAGCTGATATTGCCCGGAAGGGAGGACTGCGCTTCATTGGTCCGAACAGCATGGGCCACGCCGATACGGGGTCGCAGCTATCTACCTTCGGGCAGGTGGGGAAAATGCCCCGGGGACCGGTCGCCGTCCTTGCCCAGAGCGGCAATATGTGCCTCAAGATAGTGCGCAGCCTGGCGGAAACGGGAGTGGCTTTCAGCAAGTACGTCAGCACCGGCAACGAGGCCGACCTGCACATGGAAGACTACCTGGAATATCTGAGCGAAGACGATGATACTAAAATAATCGCCGCCTACATCGAAGGACTGCGTGAAGGCCGGCGTTTCCTTCAATTAGCCAGGAAAATAACAGCGAAAAAGCCTTTCATCGTCGTTAAGGTGGGCGCCACCGCAGAATCGGCCAAAGCCGTTATGTCCCACACCGGGGCGCTGGCCGGCGAGGATGCGGTCTATACCGCCGCTTTCCGGCAAACCGGCGTTATCAGGGTCGATGACGACGATGAACTCGGTGAGACGCTGCTGGCTTTACTCGATGGGCCATTACCCAAAAGCAACCGGGTCGGTATCCTGAGTATCGGTGGCGGGCCGGGGGCTTTGACCGCCGAAGCCTGCGAGAGAGAAGGGCTGGTGATAGGAACACTCGAAGAATCTACCCTGCAAAAGCTGGATAAATATTTACCACCCCGCTGGTCGCGCCGCAATCCGGTCGATATGGCCGGACCGAGTGGCGCCGAGTTTGCAGTCATCGCCGACCTGCTTCTGGCGCTGCTGGATGACGCCAATATCGATGCCGTCCTGATGCTGGCGCCGATAGTCATGGACAGAACGCTGCTGGCCAGCCGCATGGGCCTCAATGCCGAACAGATAAAAGCCTATCAGGAAAAGGAACGAAAAAACCTGAGGTCGATAAGCCAGAAAGCGAAGCAATACGGCAAGCCGGTATTTTTAATGTGGCAATCACGAGGCGCCAATGTTGACCCGGAACTCGCCTCGCTTTTCCACCGGGAGGGAATCGTCACGCAGTCGAACTCACGCCGCGCCGCGCGGGTTTTGCGTCACCTTACCTGGTACCGGCAGTACCTGGACGCTACCGCGGGCAAATAACACCGATTTCCTGAAGAGGGAGTATTATGAATAATAAAAATGGGATTATCGCCAACGCCGTGAAACAGGGCCGGACCGTCCTGACGGAAATCGAGGCCAAGCAGGTCTTCAGGGAAATCGGTATAAACGTGGTCGAGACAAAGCTGGCTACGAGCCAGAAGCAGGCTGCAGAAATCAGTGCCGGCATCGGCTTTCCGGTGGTGCTGAAGATAGCCTCGCCGGATATTACCCATAAAAGCGACGCCGGCGGCGTGAAAACCGGACTCAAGAATAAAGCCGAGGTGACGAAAGCCTACCGGGAAATAACAACCGCCGCCAGGAAAAAATACCCCAAAGCTAAAATCGACGGCGTGGCGGTAGAGAGCCAGGCCAGGCCCGGTACAGAATTAATCGTCGGCATGTTCAAGGACGCCCAGTTCGGCCCGGTGGTCATGTTCGGTCTGGGGGGAATATTTGTGGAGGTCCTGAAAGATGTCTCTTTCCGGATTATTCCTATCGAGCACCGGGATGCCGCCGAGATGATAAAAGAAATCAAGGGGTATCCCCTGCTCAAAGGCTACCGCGGGCAGGAGCCGGCGCACCTGCCGTCTCTGGAAAAAATACTGCTGAAGGTCTCCGCTTTCGTGGAAAAGACGCCGGAAATCAAGGAAATCGACCTTAATCCCGTCTTCGCTTATAAAGACAGCGCCGTGGCGGTGGATGCCAGGATAGTGTTGGAAAAGTAGGATTATTCAATAATATAAGTGCCGGTTGTTATTAACCTCACCCCCTGACCCCCTCTCCTTCAAAGGGGAGGGGGAATATTTTTATAAAATCCACCCCCTGTATCCCCCTCCTTTACGAAAGGAGGGGGAAGTAAAAGCGGATTGCTTCGCTACACTCGCAATGACGGGGAGGTGTGATTAGAGCTTTCGGGGTAAGCCGCAAATGAAACTGGGCGGTAAGGGTGGGAAAAGATAACAAACGAGGGGGGCGGGGGTAGAAAGTAATGGTTCCAGCTTCCGCTGGAATGACTTGATAATAGTTGGGTGAATTATGCCTTTTTACGACTTGTCCTTATCACTCCCTCTGCTTCGAGTTCGGCGATATCTTCGGGTTTATAGCCCAGCCTCAGTAGAATTTCCTCGGTATGCTGGCCCAGCATCGGCGAAGGACCCTGCGGCTGCCCCGGGGTCTTTTTCAGCTTAACCGGCAGCCCCAGCATTTTTACATCGCCGCGGATAGGGTGCTTCACGGTGGTAATCATATCGTTGGCCTCAAGCTGAGGATGTTCGCAGGTTTCTTTATAGGTCAGGCAGGGGTCGCAGCGCATCTTAGCTTCGCGGAAAATCTGCGCCCATTCAGCGCGGGTCTTTTTACTGAAAGCCTCGTCAAGGATTTTGCCTATCTCCTCCCGGTTCTCACGGCGGGCATCATCGGTAGCGAATTTAGGGTCTTTAGCCAGGTGCTCCACGCCGACCACCTTACAGAAAGCCGGCCACATGGGCCCGGTGCCGAAGATGGTCAGGACATCACCGTCTTTAGCCCGGAAGGGCCCGAACGGCGGTATGCCATAGCTTCTCCCGGACTTATAAGGCATCCTGCCTTCGGTCAGGTATTCGGCAAAGCTGGAAAACTGTAGATACAGGGCGGCATTTAGGTTGTTGACGGTTAAAGCCTGTCCCACACCCGTACGTTCCCTGACGAAAAGGGCTGTCATGATGGCATAAGCCACCAGCATCCCGCCGACGTGGTCGCAGGCGGGGAAGGGCATCATCTGGGGGGCGCCGCCGGGGTAACCCATGACGCTGACGATGCCGGACATGGCCTGACTCCACATATCGCCGCCGGCGCGATGCGAGACGGGCCCCGATTCGCCGTAGCCGGAGAACGAGCAATAAATAATTTTAGGATTGATTTTAGATATGTCTTCATAGCCTATCTTCAGCCTCTCCGCCACACCGGGGCGGAAGCTCTGGAGGACGACATCGGCTTCTTCAGCCAGTTTCAGGACGATTTCCAGTCCTTTTTCCGTCCGTATATCGATAGCGAGGTCTTTCTTGCCGCGGTTGAACGCCATCCAGGAGGCAGTATCCGGCATTTTTTCAACGACACTGGTATCGAGTACATCATCCATACCGGCCGGGAGCCCCAGGCGCTGGGCCTCCCCCTGCACCCTTTCCACTTTAATGACTTCCGCGCCCATATCGGCCAGCATCGTACCGCCGAAAGGCGCCGCCACGGCGATACTGAAATCAAGGACTTTAATGCCTTCCAGAGGATAAACCATAACCTTCCTCCTCTGTTCCTTTATTAGCCTAACAACTCGACTAATTCGCGAATATCTTCAACCTGCTCAAGTTGTTTGGCAAGTGTAATAATTTTTTCGATTTGCTTATCCGTACGCGGCCTGACGGCATAGGCGACGCAGTCGCGGAACTTCCGTTCGTAGTCGGCGAAAGGTAAAGGTTTCATGCCTTCCCCTTCGGGGATATCCAACTGCTCAATGAATATCTCACCCTTCTTTGTCACCACCCCGATTTTCGCCGGTATCAGACCTCTCTTCTCACCTACGCCTTTATCTATCTTAACACGCACTTTAGCAGAAATTTCCAGTATATCGGGGCTTTTGATAGCCTCTTCGGTGAATTCCCCGATGCCGGCATGTCCCCTGGCGAAAACGGCAGCCACCGCCCAGGGTATGCTGAACTGGGAATCGACGGGGTTTTCGGGTCGACCCCTTTTTTCCAGCGGGTATAGGAGAAAATACTTTTCATCCTGGCAAAAGACAGTGATTTCTTTAATATCTTCGGTCTTTAAATTATACTTGTTGTACATCGCCAGTGCCAGGTCGACATAGCTGTGAGTGCCCTTACAGCAGGGATAGGGTTTCATGGCGGCGTTCAGGCCGGTGAAGCGTTTACCAAGGTCGGCGGTAAGGGGGACGGGGTCGTACTCCCCTTTATGGTAGAGGTTGAAAAGGCCCACTTCTCCTTCGAGGGACTCTTTAGCGCCGGTAATACCTTTCTCCGCCATCAGCGCGGCAACGATGCCGCCACGGGCGGCGAAGCCCGGCCCCATTCTTTTCGTTAAAGCGCCCTCGGTAACGCACTGGCCGTTGCCGCTGCACTGGTGGTAAGCGATGCCGAAGGCATTGATCAGCCTGTCTTCATCGAGCCCCAGCAGCCGGCCGGCGACACCGGCGGAAGCCAGATAACCGTATAAAGCAGTCAGGTGCCAGCCGGCGCCCGGATGACCGGCGACCGGAGCGGTCTTCATGCCGGAGCGGAACGCCTGTCCGAGACGTCCCATCATATCCGCACCTAAAGCGACGGCGGTAATTAACTCACGACCACTTACTTTGCCCTGCCGCTCGGCCACGGCCAGGGCCGCCGGCACGATAACCACCGACTGGTGAGTGGGGCCGTCGCCGGTGTCATCGTAGTCCAGGGCATGTCCCATGGTCGCGTTCACCTGGGCGGCGTTCGGGGCAGGCACTTTTTTACCGAAACAGAATAAAGTGCTTTCTTCCTTACCGCCCCAGTCGGATACGATTTCCGCCAGTTCCCTGACGCCGTCTTTCGAGGAGCCGCCCAGCGCCACCCCGAGAATATCCAGAACCTGCTTTTTAGTATGCGCAATGACGTCAGCAGGGAGGTCTTCATATTTTAAGACGGCCATGTTTTTTGCCAGCAAATACGCAGCGTCCATGTTTTCTCCCGAACGGACTGACGTCAGTTATTTATCCAGAAGCTCGTAGAACTTGTTGCGCGCGTGAATGGCGTCCCGCACACCCATGTCTCTCCTCGCCTTGAAGAAATTGAACTCATCTTCCTCAAAGTGAATATTCGTGTTCATGGTATGCATCAGCCAGGAGTTGGTCATACCGGAGGTAATACCTAAAGCATCGCAGACGGCCTGCTTGGACGCCCGGCCCATGGCGATACCGTCCCGCGGGAACCTGGCGAATCCCTCGGCGTAGCGGTTGACCTCTTCTTCAAGCTTGTCAGGTGGGACAGCCCGGTTGATGAGTCCGATGCGGGCGGCTTCCTTGCCGTCAATCATGCGGCCGGTCAGGCACAGGTCCATGGCGTTGGTGAGGCCGACGCGCAGTATCATCAGCGGGGTGATAGTCAGCACGGGTATTCCCAGCCTGACCTCGATTTCGCCGAACCTGCAGTCCTCGGCGCCGACGATGAAATCGGCCCCCAGGTACGAATCCATCGAGGCCCCCAGCAGGTAGCCGTGCGCCTGGACGATAGTAATTTTGGGGAAGTAGAGCATGTCGAGAGCGCCTTGGTAGAAAGCGCGGCGATCGAACTTCAGTCGATTCCTCATTGCTGTCTTGGGTGCTCTTTCACCGTGCTTGGGCTCTTTCCAGCCGTAAACAAATCCGACCTCGTTCAGCGGCGCCCCGGCGGCCAGACAGCGACCGGCCCCCTTGATGACGAGGACTTTGATATCATCGGCTTCTCTCACCAGGTCCATGGCCTTGCCGACGTCTTTGACACCGGTATTCATCGTCTCCGGGCTGTTCAGCGTAATCCGGGCGACGTAGCCGCTTCTCTCGTAAATTACGTCTTCGAAATCAGCTGCTTTTTCAAACTTTAACATTTTTTACCTCCGTATAACACGTTTTTTATCCGGTTAAAACCAGAATCTACCCTCCTGCCGGATTCCCACCCTCGGGCTGAACTCGGGCTGAAGCCTGCGCGGGAATGACAGGAGAGTGGGATTGTATTCCTACCTGCGCGGGAATGACGTAGGAAATCATTCAAATACCCCATCCTGCATGAGGCCGACAAATTCTTCATCGGACATGCCCAGCATCTCGGTACATATTTGTTCGGTATGCTCGCCTAATAAAGGACTCGGCGAATAGGGCCGGGCCGGGGTTTTCGAAAGCTGGAAGCTCTGCCCGAGGTGGGTAAAATCCCCCATCTCGGCGTGCTGCATGGGCCAGTAGATATTACGTTTTCTAAGCTGGGGGTCGTTAAAGACATCGGCCGTATTTTCGACCACACCTGCCGGAACGCCCGCGGCCTGCAAACGGTTCATCACATCTTCAGCAGTTTGATTGACCGTCCAATCGCCGACGATTTTATTAAGCTCTTCTTCGTTTTGCTTCCGGTTTTCCAGGCTGCTAAAACGAGAATCTTCTATAAGTCCAGGCTGGCCAATCTCACGGCAAAAGCTTCGCCACTCCTCATCGGTAGTCACAGCGATGGTGCACCATCGGTCGTCGCCCTGACAGGGATAGACGCCGTGCGGGGCGGCATCAGGGGAGGCATTACCCATTCTTTCCGGTTCTTTGCCGCTGGAGGCGTATTCCAGCAGACCCGGCAGGATGAAGGATATAGCCGTCTCGAACTGAGACAGATCCAAAAGCTGGCCTTTGCCGGTTTTATCGCGGTAATCCAGGGCAGCCAGCAGGGCGGCGGTGGCGTAGCGCGGGCTGATGCAGTCCGTATAAGCCGAAACACCCACCGGGAGCGGCTCTTTGCCCGGCCAGCCGATGAAGTTAGGCAGTCCGGCGATGGGTACCAGCACCATGCCGAAAGCCGGCAGGTTTTTATAAGGCCCCCAGGAGCCGTAGCCGCTCTGCCGCAGCATAATGATATCCGACTTTACATTTTTTAATTCTTCATAGGACAGTCCCCATTTTTCGATAACGCCGGGGGTGTAGTTTTCAAAAAAGACATCGCTCCAGGTTACCAGTCTCCTGGCTATTTCACTAGCCTTAGGGTGGTTCATATTGAGTGAAAAGCTTAAAATATTGGAGTTATAGTAGGTAAAATAACCGCCGCGGTTTAAATTAGGTTTATTATCCTTGTAGGGGGCCGACGACCGCATCGTACAGGGTCGCTTGCTGGTCTCGATGCGTATAACCGTCGCGCCGTGGTCGGCGAAAAACTTCATGGTCAGCGGGCCGACCACCGCCCAGGCGAAAGCCAGCACTTTCAATCCGCTTAAGACGCCTTCTCTTTTAAGACTATCCAATAACGTTCTCCCTAGATAATTTTCTTTTCTTTCAATCCGGCTATTTCCTGTTCAGAAAGACCTATTCCCTGATAGATTTCCTGATTGTGCTCACCGATTAACGGCGCCCGGAAACGGGTGGAGCAGTCCATTTCCGTTGACCTGATAAACTCTTTAGGGTAAGTAATGCCGGTACCCAGCTCCGGGTGTTCTATTTCCGTCCAGAAGTGGCGGTCATTGAGGCACTCATCGTCCAGCAGGTCCTGCATACCGGACAGCGGCCCTATCGAAACGCCCCGCGGCACGGCACCTTTAAGAAGCTCTTTACTGGTATGTTTCAGGAAAAATTCGCCTACCGGCTGCGATATTTTGTCCATTTCTTCCCGCGTGACGGTGAACATGTCGAAGTTATCCCAGTCCATATTCAGGAGAAAGTCGGTAGCCATTTTCTCCTCGTCCATCCAGGCCACCAGCGAGCTTAAAGTCTTGGCGCCGGTCCGGCCACCGATAACGTTGAAAAAGACATGACTGTCCTTACAGCGCCAGACCTGCCGCTGCCCGACGCTCTTGCTCATGCCGCCGCGGAAAGCCCCGGCGCGCTTCAATATCGCCCCGTTGAGCTCGTAAGTGGGCACGGCATTGGCCTGGAACCAGGCGGCGCTCTGCTGCATGGATACATCCACGAGCTGGCCTTCCCCGGTCTTTTCCCGGTGGTAATAGGCTATCATACAGCCCACGGCGGCATCCGCCCCGGCGTGCAGGCAGGCCTGAGGCAGGCTGATATGCACGGGAGGGCCATCCGACTCTCCGGTCTGGTAGAGTGTGCCGCTCATGCCCATGACGACGATATCCGAGTCCTTGAAATTACGGTAGGGCTCCTCCGGGCCGAAAGGCGTAATGGAAGCCCAGATAATACGCTTATCTATTTTACTGAAGTGGGAATAGCCGATACCCAGCCTATCCAGATAACCCGGCGGGAAAGACTCAATAACGAAATCGGCGGTACTGACCAGCTTCTTGAATAACTCACGACCTTCAGCGTTTTCAATATCGAGGGTAATGCCCTTTTTATTGGAGTTATAGGCGAACCAGTAAAGGCTTTTTTCGGGGTCGGGCGTACCGCCCCAGAAACCGCCTGTCATTCGCGAGGGGTCGCCGCCGGGTCTTTCGACTTTGATAACATTGACGCCGAGGTCGGCCAGGATTTTTCCGCAGAGGAAACCCTTATCGTCGGTCATGTCCAGCGCGCGCAGGTGGTTTAACATCTCTTCTTCATCCTACTATATTTGTTTCAGGTACTTCCTAGCAAGGGCTAAAGCCTTTTCCGGTTCCGACTGGCTTAATAGTCCCACCGCATAAAGGATATACTGTTCGTCAAGATAAAATTGCGGTTTTTTAGGTTTAAGAATAAAGGGGTTTTCCTCACGGAAGAGGACGCCTTCCAGTATTTTACGGGGGTCTTTCGAGAAAATGATGGGGCCGCCGGTGCCGATGACGCTTTTAACGCCGGTCAGGTCCTTGCCGTGCTGAATGAGCTTTTCTCCGTTAGGCGTGTACACAACCTCTATTTTACCGGAATGTCGCTCCATGGCGACCTCCACCATGAGGCAGGAAAGCAGCAGGTGACAGGCGTATTCTTCCGGGGTCTCCGGCAGTTTGCCATCATGGAACCTGGCGACAACGTTCGAAAAACCGGGCGGAGTTTCTCTGGCGCCAGCCAGCTCCATCAGCCTGTCCAGATTGTACTTCAGACCCAGGTCACCTTCCACCGTCCTCTTTTCGTAAGGCTCCGGCAGTCCGGTCATGATAATATCGGGTTGGACGGGCTGGCCTTTAGCGATAGAGTGGACGTCCGTAGTCGCTCCGCCGGGATCGATAACGATAAGCTCCCCGAAACCGGCATCGTCACCACATCCCCCGGCAATCAGCTTCGCAGCTTCGAGAACGGCGGAGGGTGTCGGCATAAGGACATCCTTGATAATCGATTTAGCCCTGGCGACGCCTTTGGCCTCGATAATGTTCTTCATGAAAAGTTCGCGTATTTCTTTATTGCACGGAGCGACGTCCAGCACGCCTATCTCCGGCATGACATTCTTTGTATAGACGACATTTTTCCGGTTGTCCTCGAAGATAGCCCTGATTTCATCATGGGCCGTTTTATTCCCGGCGATGATGACATTGGTTACCGCCTGGCCGGTACGGGAGAACAGGCGGGCGTTGTGGATGATAACCTGTTCATCACCGCCATCTGTCCCTCCGGCGAGGAGGAGTATATCGGGAGCCAGAGCCTCAATTTCACTGACTTCTTGCTGCGTCAGCTTGTAGGAATAGCAGCCGATTACTTTAGCCCCCGCCCCCAGCGCGGCGAGATTGGCCGCCTTGCTGGTGAGTTCCGGCACGAAGCCGGCACAGACCATGCGCAGACCCCCGGCGGCGCTGGAGCAGGCCAGGGCTTCTTTCTTGTCCAGGTCGCTGATGCCATTTTTATCGGCAATCTCCTTCATGGCATTTTCCAGCCCCAGGGTAATATCGCTGTCAACGGTAGACGGCACGCGGGCGGTAGCCAACACCTCGACTTTTTTAAGGTCGACGGCTACAACCTTGGTGAAAGTGCTCCCGAAATCGATTAACAGTCTGATATCGTCCATAAATCCACCACTGTCATTGCGAGGGCGAAACCCGTGGTAATCTCCATTTACGCCATTTCTGTCATTCTGGCGAAGGCCAGAATCCATTACCCCCCTTCTGGATTCCAGCTTTCGCTGGAATGACAACCTTTATTGACGGATTGCTTCGCTTCACTCGCAATGACATAGCACAAACTACATCTTGCCTTTGGCTTTGAGGTCTTTTTTCAGGTCGGCGATGCCCACTTCGGTATCGGTCTCCGGCGGGTATACCCTGTCGAACCCCAGCGCCTTGAACTGCTTTTCTACCTCTTTGGGATCGGACCGGCCGATAACAATATTCCCGCCGATATAGAGGAGAACATCACCGAGGCCGGCTTCCTTGCGTTTATCGTCAAAGCCTTTCAGGTCCAGTTCGGCCATGCCGTAAAGCGAACTCATCATGATGGCATCCGCTTTAGTCTCCTGGGCGACGCTGATGAATTCTTCCGGCGTCACCTGCATGCCCAGCTCAACGACCTTAAAGCCGGCATCCCGCAGCGCGCGGGACAGGACCTTGGTGCCGATGACATGCGCATCCATCCCCACCGTTCCCGTAATTACCGTTGGTTCTCTTTTCATCGCTTATTCCCCCGAATCTATAGTGTTATGTAAATAAAAGGCTTACTGGTTAAAAGGCGGAATGCCCACTATCTTACCCTTACTCAGGCTCCACAGGTCGCGGACAGCCGTATGATAGTCCGCTTTCCTGCCTTCCAGCTTCTCCCTCTCCCCTATTTTCTGCCGGTGGAACTCTTTGATTTCATCCGGTATGGGCAGGTTGCCGAACTCAAGGTAGCGGCAGGCCCCCTTATTATCCCTGATGCCGAGTACCTTCGATTTA
>CAYNDI010000030.1:13510-15744 GCA_964395955.1 uncultured Dehalococcoidaceae bacterium | reverse complement strand
GTCTTTTCCCCCCGGGAACGGCTTCCCCACCCTAACGCTTTTAAACCGCATTTGCTAGAAAGAATAACTGCACATACATGACAGACACAAAAAGCCCCGCCCGTGGAGTTTCGGGCTTTAACCGGGACTGGACCCAGGGTCCGGTCGTTAATAACCTCCTGCTGCTGTCCTGGCCGATGATAGTCATGGAAAGCCTCTTCGTCATCAGCCAGGTCGTCGATATGATATGGATAGGGAGGCTGGGGCCTTCATCGATTGCCGGCGTGGGCGTCGCCAATATCGTCGTCATGCTGGTAATGTCCATGGATTTCGGCCTTATCGTCGGCGTCAGGGCTATGGTCGCCCGTTTCGTCGGCGCCGGAGATATGAAGACAGCCAACCACGTCGCCGCTCAGGCACTCGTTCTCAGCGCCAGCTGGGGTGCCCTGATGATGACCGTCGGCATCCTCTTCGCCGAACCCATCATGCACATTTTCGGTCTGGAGGCAGACGTCATCGACCAGGGCATGGCGTATATGCGCGTCATGTTCGCCGGATGGATAGCCATGGACGTCCTGGTCATGGCCCTTTACGTTATCCAGTCCGCCGGCGATACCATCCGCCCGATGATGATTGAAGGCTTTTTGAGAATCATCCACGTCACCCTCTGTCCCTTCCTCGTCCTGGGCATCGGCATCTTCCCCAAAATGGGGGTCAGCGGGGCAGCCCTGAGCAATGTCATCTCGCAGTGTCTGGGTGCCGTCATCTGCCTCTGGCTCCTTTTCGGGGGGTATACCCGCCTGCACCTTTCCCGGTCGGATTTCCGCGTGGATTTCAACATTATCTGGCGGATACTTAAAATCGGCGTCCCCGCCCTGGTCATGAACTTCCAGAGGTCTTTCGGCACCTTCATCCTGACCTGGCTGATTGCGCCCTTCGGCACGCTGGCAGTGGCCGCCCACAGCCTGGCTTCCCGACTTGAAATGTTCGTGATGATGCCCGGTTTTGCGCTGGGCATGGGCGCCGGCGTTCTGGTCGGACAAAACCTGGGGGCCGGTCAGCCGGAGCGCTCGGAAAAAAGCGCCTGGGTAGCGGTGGGGATTCTCCAGGCCTTTATGACGGTAGGTTCGGTAGTCGTCCTTATCTGGGCGAGGAATATCATGGGCGTTTTCACCACCGACCCCGATTTGCTGGAGCTGGGCAGTGCCTTCATCAGGATTACCTCGGCCACCTTTTTTGTGATGTCCGTCGCCACCGTTTTACAGAACTGCATCGCCAGTGCCGGCGATACCGTGCCGAACATGATTATCAGCATCGCCGTAATGTGGATAGTACAGATACCCGTGGCTTTCGTTCTCTCCCGTTACACCGCTCTCGATGCCTACGGCATACGCTGGGCGATGGTCGCCAGCACCATTGTCGGGTCAATAGTCTACTATATCTACTTCAAAACAGGCCGGTGGAAACTAAAGAAGGTGTAATTATCCCTTAAAACCCGTAAAACTTCGCTATCTTATCCAGCGGCTCTCTCGTTGTACGATGTTCGTATACCGGGTTATCCCGGTCGGGGTACCCGATGGCTATCCCCAGTGCGATGAGCCTGTCCTCAGGTATGCCCAGTTCTTTCCGTATGATATCCGGGTAGACCACCGCCATCGCCTGGGCTATCGTCCCCAGCCCGTAGTTCGTCGCCAGCAGCATGATATTCTGCACTACCGAGCCGCAGTCGTATACCGACCACACATTAACGCCTTTTTCCTGGTATACGAATTCATTCCCTATCAGCAGGTAAATGCAGACCGGCGCGCCGTAGTGCCGGAAGTTGTCCATGAACCGGGCTTCCATCTCTTCTTTGGTCATCTCGCTGGTCCGTCCCCGGCGTTCGCCGGCTTGCAGGGCGCGTATGCGTGCCATATAGAGCTCGGGAAACTCATAAGGACGGGCGACTTCCGACTGTGAATCCTGCATACCCTCCGAACCCCTCTTCACGAAGCCCTCTTGTATGTTTTTGAGTTTTTTACCGGTAGCCACGGCAAACTCCCACGGCTGCGTGTTCGCCCACGACGGTGCGCGTAAAGCCGGCTCCATTATTTTCCTGAGCAGGTCCAGCGGCACGGGGTCGGCCTTAAAAGCCCTGATGCTCTTTCTTTCCTTGATAGCGTCGATAACGTCCATTTCTTTTTACTCCTCCTCCGGTACTTTGCGTAAAAAGATAAAATTTTTATCTCCAATAAATTATCGGCATTTTATTCCCG
>CAYNDI010000030.1:9320-13410 GCA_964395955.1 uncultured Dehalococcoidaceae bacterium | reverse complement strand
TTGCGTAAAAAGATAAAATTTTTATCTCCAATAAATTATCGGCATTTTATTCCCGTTAAGTCAAACCGCCCTTATCCAACTCCTCATTGCTTATCTTTTCCTACCCAGGCCGCCCACGTACCGTTTACCGCATAGCCCGTTAGTATTCGCCCGTTTCCCCCACCCCCTTGGTACTATCCCGCTATTGACAAAAGCCGCGTCCCCGCTTTACCATAAATATGCATTATCGGGTAACACTATATGGCAATTTTAAAGAAAAAACAGCCGAAAAACGTTCTGTTCCTACAGCCGGTACACATTACCGGGGAGAAGCGTCCTCGCGGCCGGGTGAGGATGCTCTGCTGCGATGTCTCCGGCAGGGTCTTTACCTCTGATATCGGCCGTTCGGCATACGCCAAAGCCTGCGATGACGCCGCAGCTATGAAGCAGCGCCACAAACCCTTCGCCACTATCGGACTGGAAAACGGCACCGGCAAATATACCCCTGTAGCTATCGAAATCAGCCCGGAGGAAGCCTGGGCGCTGGAGCATATACTGGAACACGCGCTGAAAAGCGGTATACTGCCGGATATATTAAAGAAATTCCTCAAGCCCATGATAGCCCGCGGGGAGTCCGGACTCGAGGTCCCGACGGAAAAAACCCCGAAGGTACTCGAGCGCCTGCCGTACTACCCTCCCGGTGAAATTGAGATTTCCGTGCCTATATATAAAGCCTCTTACAGCTATCCGCTTATCGTCCTGAAACGCCTCCCGCCCGATGAGCATACCTCGCGTACCGATTTTAAATTACTGATTCTTGATAGCGACGGTGACCTGGCGGCTATCCGGGTTCCCGCCAAACTGGTACGACGTACGGAAAAAGAAATCACTGATAATAACACCCGGAACCGCCGCTATACCTGTCTACTCATTTCCCAGCGCCCGGATGGGCCTGCCGTTTCTTATATGCCGGTCAGCCCGCAGCAGAAAAAAGCCCTGGGAACTCTAACGAGGTATTTCGAAGCCGATGACGACACCAGGCAGCCCATGCCGGTAGCCGTCAGGACGGTACTCACCCGGGCGAAAGATAGAATATCCACCATCCCCTGACCCTTTTCCCGAATGTATTGTCATTCCCGGGAAAGCGGGAAGCCACACCCCCCTGCCACCTCTCGGTTGTTATCCTTTCCCACCCGGGCCACCCTCTCGACATCCGCGGTGTATCCCATAGTTTTTTACCTTACTCCCCACGAGGGGGACAATGTGGAAGAGTGCTGTTCTTATTTCAGTAGAAAACCACCTCAGGGCTTTTTGTCTTTTCCGGATAGCCCCTCTTTGTCTTTCGCCCCACCCCCGAAGAGCTTTTCCCCATCGGGGATAATGTCCCCGGTTTTCCCGGCAACATCCATGTGTTCCGTGGTCGTTCCCGACCCCCATCGGTGCATCCTCGGCGACATTATCCAGGCATACAGTCCCGGCAGCGGGGTTTTCTCCAGCATAAACGCCAGAAAAGAGGTAAGGACGATGCTGAAAAGCACCACGCCGTAGGTTATATTCTTGATGATTTCTCCCCCGACGACGCCCTGCTGGAATGGGATGCTGGCCAGCACCACAGCGGCCAGGCCTTTGGGTACCATCACGGCTATTACCGCCAGGTCTCGGGGTGTCTGGGGCCGCCGTATGGACAACTTGACCGCCGGAAGGCGTAAAGCAAAAGATACGGCCGTAAGTATCAACCCGACGATTATCAGCCAGTTGCTGATGAGTTCCAGAGAAAGACCCAGATAAATAAAGAAGAAGGTCTTCAGCAGAAAGGCAACCTCGCTGAAAAAGACTCTCTCTGTTTCGTTAAGGCCGACCGGCTCTTTTACCGACAACGTTTTAAAAATGGGTATGCGGATTTTCTCGATATTCCCGATGGTCACCCCGAAGGCCAGGGCGGCGATAGCGCCGCTGAATCCCAGCGTCTCCACGATGCCGTAGATAACGAAGACGAAGGCCGGTGTCGTGAACATGGCGTTTTTAAGAACGCGTATCCGGTTGAGCAGTATGGACCAGACTAGAGCACCGATAATACCGAACACCAGCGCCACCAGAAACGAGGCGATTAATTTGCCGGACACCGAGGCGATTTCGAATGTCCCGGCGACATATGCCTGGACCAGCGCTACGGTAATTACGATGCTGAGGACGTCGTTTACCGATGATTCCACCGAGAGAAGCGTCCGGGTCTCTTCTTTTATACGTAGCTGCCTGACCAACGGTATCACCACCGTTTCGGACGTGGAGCCGACAATCGCCCCCAGGATGAAAGCCGGCAGCAGTTCCAGGTCGGCCAGCCAGACACCCAGTCCCGCCACTACCATCATCGTTAAAAAGAAACTTACCGGCGCCAGGACCATCGCTCCCCCTAGCGCCGACTTCAGCATGTCCAGCCTCAGGGCAATCCCGCTTTCGAATAATATGATTATAAGAGTAATCGTGGTGAATACCGGCCCTACCGACCCGAATAGCGAGGGTGACGCCAGCCCCAGCACCGGCCCGACGCATATCCCGATGATAATCAGCAAAATGACGTCGGGAATTCTGGTGTGACTGAAGATGCTGGTGAAGAGGTGGGCCAGAAACACCAGTATGCCCACCAGCGCGATTACCTGGGCGACGGTCTCCATCATTTTATGTTTACTACCTCGCCGCTGACTTTATTAGAATATTTCTCCGTGAATTATGGCACCTGCCCTGTAAAACTTCAAGCTGGCATTAAACCTTCCCCCCACTGTCATTGTGAGGAGTCTCGATGAAATCGTGACGACGCGGCAATCTCACCCGGTTGTTATTCTGAGCCGTCCCCACTATCATTCTAAGCGCAGCGAAGAATCCCGGGGTGGGGATGATGTCATTCCCGCGTTTTCTTCCTGCCATTCCAGCGCAGGCTTCAGCCCGAGTTCAGCCCGAGGGCTGGAATCCAGTCACCTCCACCCCCCTCGTTTCATATCTATTCCCACCCGGGCCGCCCTCGCATAATAGGTGGCTTATACCAATAAATATCGCCAGCTAATCCTCGGCGGGGGGAGGAAAAGGTGGCGGTCGTCATTTCTCGCCAAGCACAACACTGGCCTTTATGAGTCAAACCAACTATATGCAGTATTTTATTTGTGAAAATTCCCCCTTCCTTTTTCAAAGGAAGGGGGCCAGGGGGATAGATTAAATTTATTGTACTAAGAAATGAGGGATTTTCTTCCGCAATGCTGCGGAACTCCTGATGGTAGCCTACCAGACAATCGACGGGCAATCGCGGTTCCTTAGTCGTTAAAACTTACCCGCGAGGGCTTTATAGGTATCGGCCAGGGCCTGCGGCACTACTCTTATATCGCCCAGGACGGGGATATAGTTGGTATCCCCCTGCCAGCGGGGAACGATATGGCTGTGAAAATGGTCGTCGATACCGGCCCCCGCCACTTTCCCCAGGTTCGCCCCGGTATTAAAACCTCCCGGCTCTAATTCCTTTTTTAAGACGGCTATGCTCCGGCTCATCAACTCGAAGTGCTCGTTACGTTCGGTCACGGTTAATTCTTCCGGCGTCCCGATATGCCGGTACGGGGCTATCAGCAGGTGGCCCGGATTGTAAGGATAGCAGTTGAGCATGATGAAGTTCTCTTCGCCCCGGTAGAGGATATAGTTTTCAATGTCTTTGTCCTCTTTGGGCTTATCGCAGAGGATGCACCCTGCCGGTTTTTCCGCCTGTATGTATTCGATACGCCACGGTGCCCAGATATGCTTCATGACGGCTCTCCTTAACGGTCTCTCTGGCTATTTTAACCGTCAATCAATCAGTCCGTCAATTGGTTTCTCCGCCCCCCTCGTGTGTTATCTATTCATTCTGAGCCTTCGGCGTGAGCTCAGTCGAACGCCTGTCGAAGAATTCCCACCTTTATCCTGAGCCTTCGGCGTGGTTCCACTGAGTCACCACCTGTGGCGAGAGCCGGTGGCGAGCCACGAAGTGAGCTCAGTCGAACGCTTGTCGAAGGGCGGCCGCCCTCGCACTATCAACTGCTCAGCCCGCAGTCTTCAACCACCCCTCTTCTCAAACAGGGAGTGCTCCGTGACAGAC
>CAYNDI010000030.1:1814-9220 GCA_964395955.1 uncultured Dehalococcoidaceae bacterium | reverse complement strand
AGCCCGCAGTCTTCAACCACCCCTCTTCTCAAACAGGGAGTGCTCCGTGACAGACATCGTCAGACCCCTTTTATTTACCTCCCCCTCCTTTAGCAAAGGAGGGGGATTGAGGGGGAGGATTTTAATAAAAACCTACCCCCTTCCCTTAATCTACAAGGGAAGGGGGTCAGGGGGATAGGTCACAACTCTAATATCTACTTATACAGCCACTTCCGGAACACGCGCTGGCTTAAAAACGGCATCACCACCCAGGTTAAAATACTCACCAGCAGGGCGGCTACCAGCACGGTCTCCAGGTAAAAGTTCAAGCCTTTTATAAGCCATTGTACCAGCCGGATTATGGCTACAGACATCACGTAAACCGCCAGAAAAGTAACCGCGGCCATCTTCCAGTGCGGCGGCGCCGCCAGCTCCGGGCACTCCGGTATGGCGAACCACGTCTCCAGGCCCGTCGCTTCCTGACGGATTCTCTGAGAAAAAGCATCTGCCTCGTGTGAAAGCTTCTGCCGGTCATACGAGGTCTCCCAGGCATGCATGGATACCTCGTCGGCGAACCGTATTACCAGGTGGTGCAGCCCCGGCTTGCCCTTTTCCGGCGCCAGCATCGTCACGTTGGTGCTCCCCGGCGCTTCTGTCGCCGCATCTATCATCCGCCGCACCCACTCCTCGTACTCCTTCTCTTTTCCCGGGAACACCCTCCGGCTCACCACCACCGTCACCGCTTTCCCTTTGCCCCGTACCACTCTTTCCTTCTCTACCTGTGCCATAGCCGACCTCCCTCTGCATCAAGGACTATATTAAGCTTAACATCACTCTAATAACAAATCAAAGCTATTTCACTCCTTTTTTACCCTCGAATTGCCCTCCCCAACCCAAAAATCGGTGGTCTGGAATTTTGTAGCTATGGGGTGGTAGAATGGGAGAGTATATACCCGTCAGAAAGGTTAGCTATGGCCGCGCCCGTCAGAGTCCGCTTTGCTCCCAGTCCCACCGGTCGACCCCACGTGGGCAACATCCGCACGGCCATCTTCGACTACCTTATGGCGCGTCACTACGGCGGCACCTTTATCCTCCGCATCGAGGATACCGACCTCGCCCGCAAGGCAGAAGGTGCTGTCGAAGCTATCATGGACGCACTGAAATGGATGGGTATAGATTGGGACGAAGGGCCGGACGTCGGCGGTGATTACGGACCCTACTACCAGTCGCAGCGCCTGGAACTGTACCGGGAAGCTGCCGGGAGATTAATAGCCCAGGGAGATGCCTACTACTGCTACTGCTCCCCCGAGCGACTTGAAGGCATGCGCCAGCAGCAGGCAGCCCGCAAACAGTCGTACGGCTATGACCGTCACTGCCGTGACCTGTCTCCGCAGGAACGTGCCGAGAAAGAAGCCGAAGGCATTACCCCGGTGGTACGCTTCAAGGTACCGCTGGATGGGCAGATGAGTTTTACCGACCTCATTTACGGCGACGTTACTTTCGAGTGCAGCACCATCAATGACTTCGTTATGCTGAAATCGGACGGTTACCCTACTTATCATCTGGCGAGCGTCGTCGACGACAGTGCTATGAAAATCAGCCACGTTATCCGGGCCGAAGAGTGGATATCCAGCGTTCCCCAGCACCTGTTGATATACCGCGCCCTGGATATGACGCCTCCCCTGTTCGTGCATCACCCTTTGATTGTCGGCCCCGACCGTGCCAAGCTGAGTAAACGGCATGGTGACGTGTCTCTACTCGATTATCGTGAAAAAGGCTACCTCCCTGAAACCATGTTTAACTTTCTCTCGCTAATCGGTTGGTCGCTGGATGATAAGACGGAACTGATGACCAGGCAGGAACTTATCGACTTCTTTTCCCTCGACCGCATCGGCAAAATGGCCGCCGTTTTCAACCGTGACAAACTCGACTGGATGAACGGGGTATATATACGCGGTCTCAACGTGGATGAATTGACGGAAAGGGTGCTCCCGTTCCTGGAAAAGGGTTTGCCCGAAGAGGTAAAAAGGCCGCTGGATACCGGCTACGTCCGGCAAATGATGCCGCTGGTACGGGAGCGTATAAATACGCTGGCCGAAGCGGCCATATATGCCGACTTCTTCTTTATAGATACGCCGGAATACGAAGCTGCGATGCTAATTGGTAAGAAGATGACGGAAGAGTCCACATCAGCCGCCTTGAAAGCCGCCGAGGAAAAACTGTCCTCACTGGAAAGCTTCAGCCATGATTTGCTGGAAGATACGCTCCGGCGTCTTGCCGGTGATTTAGGGCTCAAGGCGGGGCAGCTTTTCGGGGCCCTGCGGTCGGCAGTGACGGGTCGCACGGCCTCCCCGCCGCTCTTTGAGACTATGGCAGTTCTGGGTAAAAAAAGATGCCTGAAGAGGATAAAGGTCGCCCTGGATAAGCTGGACATATAACCGATGTTTAAAAGAAGGAAAGGAGGACAATAGAGGTATATGACTACAGACAATTCACCAGCGCCCAAAGATTTCATCCGGGATATTGTCCGCCAGGACCTTCTGACGAACAAGTACGACGGGCGGGTGCATACCCGGTTTCCGCCGGAGCCCAACGGCTACCTGCACATCGGTCACGCCAAAGCCATCTGGATCAGTTTCAGCATCGCCGAGGAGTTCGGCGGTCTCTACAACCTGCGTTTTGACGACACCGACCCCACCAAGGAAGAGCAGAAGTACATCGACGCCATCATAAACGATATACACTGGCTGGGATACGACTGGGAAGACCGACTGTTCTTCGCGTCCGACTACTTCGAGCCGATGTACGACTATGCCGTGCAGCTCATCGAGTCCGGCAAAGCCTATGTCGACGACCTCAGCGCCGAGGAAATCAGGAACTACCGGGGCACTCTGACCGAGCCGGGTAAGCCGAGCCCGTACCGGGAGAGACCGAAAGAGGAAAGCCTGGACCTGTTCAGGCGCATGCGGGCCGGGGAGTTTCCGAACGGTACACGGGTGCTGCGGGCGAAGATAGACATGGCCTCCCCCAACCTGAACATGCGCGACCCGGTCATGTACCGCATCCTGCACACCAGCCACCCCCGCACCGGCGATACGTGGTGCCTCTATCCGATGTACGACTGGACCCACGGCCTTAACGACTCCATGGAAGGTATTACCCATTCCATCTGCACGCTGGAATTCGAAGACCACCGCCCTCTCTATGACTGGTTCCTCATCGAACTGGGCGTGTACCGCCCGCAGCAGATAGAATTCGCCAGGGTGAACCTGACATATACCGTTATGAGCAAACGCGTACTCCGGCCGCTTGTGGAAACGGGACGGGTGAGTGGTTGGGACGACCCACGCATGCCGACGCTATCCGGCTTGCGGCGTCGGGGCTACACCCCGGAAGCTATCCGGCTTTTCTGCCAGCGTACCGGCGTGGCCAAGACCAACAGCACCGCCGATGTTGCCTTTCTGGAACACTGCCTGCGGGAAGATTTAAACCAGCGAGCCCAACGTGTTATGGGCGTGCTGCGTCCATTGCGCCTGGTAATCGATAACTACCCGGAAGGCCAGGTAGAGGAGTTCGATGCGGTGAATAACCCCGAAGAACCCGCCGCCGGTACGCGAAAGGTACCTTTTTCGCGAGTTCTGTATATTGAACGGGAGGATTTTCGTGAAGAGGCCACTCCGAAGTACTTCCGTCTGATGCCGGGCCGCGAGGTAAGGTTAAGGTATGGATACTTTATCACCTGCGTGGGTGTCGTCAAAGATGAACAGAGCGGAGAGGTGGTGGAGGTACACTGCACTTATGACCCGGCCACGCGGGGCGGCAATTCCCCGGACGGACGCAGGGTCAAATCAACGCTGCACTGGGTTTCGGCAGAACAATCGCTGGAAGCCGAAGTACGTTTGTACGACCACCTGTTCAACAAGGAAGACCCCATGGATGTGGAAGACGGCTCCGATTATGCGGACTATTTAAATCCGAATTCCCTTGAGATACTGCCATCGTGTCGGGTTGAACCCACTCTGGCCGGTGCCCCACCCGGGAGTCGTTACCAGTTCGAAAGGCTGGGGTATTTTTGCGTTGACCCCGATTCGTCTCCGGAAAAATTAGTGTTCAACAGGATTGTTTCATTGCGGGATGAGTGGTCCAAGATACAAAAGCAGCAGAAATAATGCCTTTCGCTAACAGGCTTTTACAATGAATCAGCAGCCAAAAGGCACTGTCCTCTCCGGTTATCGTATTCTCGACCTCACCGATGAGAAGGGTGTGTTTTGTACGCGAATCCTATCGGATATGGGTGCCGGGGTTGTCCGTCTTGAAAAGCCCGGGCAGGAACAGCTTTTGAGCCTGGTAAAGAAAGCCGATGTACTGGTCGAAACGGAAGCTCCGGGATATCTGGATTCGCTGGGACTGGGGTATAACGCTCTCAATAAAGAAAATCCCGGACTGGTCATGGCTTCCATTACCCCCTTCGGCCAGAGCGGGCCGTACCGCGACTCGAAAGCGTTCGACCTCGTCATGCAGGCGATGGGAGGCTGGATGTCGGTTACCGGCGAACCGCGGGCACCGTTAAAACTGGCCGGCCATCAGGCATATCATACTGCTTCTCTCTTTGCCGCTAACGGTATTCTCCTGGCGCTGTGGCACCGGCAAAAGACCCACCGTGGCCAGCATATCGATGTCTCCATCATGGAGTGTGTGGCGGCCACCCTCGACCATACTCTGGTGCGTTATTTTTACGAAGGTATTGTATCGAAGAGACAGGGCAGCCGGCACTGGAACAACGCCTTCCAAGTCTTTCGCTGTAAGGACGGCTATATTCTTTTATCCCTTTTCCAGCACTGGGAGACCCTGGTGGCCTGCCTCCAATCGGAAGGTCTGGCGGCGGACCTGACCGGTGAAAAATGGCGGGGCAGGGAGGCAAGAGTCAGGGGAATCGACCATATAATCGAAGTGCTGGAAAAATGGACGCTGACTCATACCGTCGACGAACTGGTGGAGAAAGGGCAGTTGATGCATTTCCCCTGGGCAAAAGTGGCGTCCCCGGGAGTGGTGGGAAATGGATAAGAAGGGTGAGATGTCCGCGCGAAAAGCCTGGCTGATTGTCGCCATATCCTTCCTGGACGATATAGCCATACTGGCGCTTATCTTTCTCGGTCTGTGGTTCTTCGATGTCAAAATAACCTGGACAATCATTCTGATAGTCGGGCTGGTGATAGTCTTCTTCGTTCTTATCATGCATAAGGCGGTGATACCCAGCCTGCGCCGTAAGAAGGTGACCGGCTCCGAGGGCATGATAGGCATGACCGGCGAAGTAACGGGGCCGTGCTGCCCGAAAGGGACAATTAAAGTACATGGCGAGTACTGGAAGGCGATATCCGTCGAAGGCGATATCGCGATTAACGAAGAGATAGAAGTGGTTGGGATAGACAGGCTGGTCCTGGAGGTCAGGAGAAAGATTTCATGAGCGCTTATGAGCCGGGATATATCGCCCTGTATCGTACGGGGGAGTTGGCGCGCCGCGCCGAACGGCTCGAAGCACGGCTGGCGGAGTGCGATATCTGCCCGAGAGAATGCGGCGCTAAACGATTGAACGGCAAAACCGGTTCCTGCAATTCCGGTGCTCTTCCCATAATATCATCGTTCGGCGCTCATCACGGCGAGGAGCCGGCGCTTTCCGGCAGCCGGGGGTCGGGGACGATATTCTTCGGTAACTGTAATATGCGGTGCGTCTATTGCCAGAACTACCAGATTAGCCAGGACCCCAAAGAGCAGCAGCATAACGAGGTTGATATTCACGTACTGGCGGAACGCATGCTTTATCTCCAGGACGATTTAAAGTGCCACAACATCAACCTGGTGACGCCGTCCCACTTTGTGCCGCAGATTACGCGAGCTATACTGGAGGCGGTACCGATGGGCTTGAAGTTGCCGCTGGTGTACAACACCAGCAGCTATGATTCCGTCAAGACGTTACGGGAGCTCGACGGTATTATCGACATCTACCTGGCCGATTTAAGGTACGCTTCCAACGAGTACGGACGTAAGTATTCGCGGGTGCGTGGCTACGTGGAGAACTCGCGGGGGGCTATCAAAGAGATGCAAAGGCAGGTCGGCGACCTGGAGACGGATGCGGACGGCATCGCTCAAAAGGGATTGATTATCCGTCACCTGGTACTCCCCAATGGCATCGCCGGCAGCCGGGAATCCTTGACCTGGCTGGCAAACGAGGTCTCGCCCGGAGTTGCCGTCGGTATTATGGCCCAGTACCACCCGACCCACCGGGCCCATCGTTACAAGGAGCTGAACCGGAGATTATTACCTGATGAATACCAGGAGGTTATTAAACTGGTGGAGGAACTTGGCATTGATAACGGATGGATTCAGGACATGGATTCCCCGGGGCACTACCTACCCGATTTCTCGGAGAAAGAACCGTTTTCAGAAAAGCGCCGGCGGAGAAGAAGATGATGCAACTCAGGTACGGTATTATCTCTTTCGCTTGGTAAAACCAAAACGTATTTTGAGTCCGTTCTTCTTGTCTTTTTTGTTGACGTTCTCGATAAAGGTCTGGAGGTCTTTAGAGGGTTTATCGGATTTATCAGTTTTTGTGGATTTTACAGATTTCGCGGTCATAAAAATGTCCTTATAGACTATTTCAAGTATTAATTATAGCATATGTAAAGAGAGGTGGCAAAGCTGGATTTATCCAGGAGCAGCAATTCGAGGAGGGATGAGGGAGACAACCACTATGGCAGATAGTATAAACAGTCTCGTTCGTTTGACCAAAGCCGAGGTTAAACCGGCCGCGGAGTTGATGGCCAGGGCGTTCCAGGACTATCCGCTATCGGCTTATTTCATTCCGGACGGTTCCGAGAGGAGAAGAAAACAGGTCCTGATGTTTCAATCACTGGTCCGCCAGGGAGTGTCGTACGGGGAGGCCTACGCTACATCCGCGAAACTGGAAGGCGTGGCAGTATGGTTTCGTTCCGATACGAGACGTGGAACGTTCTGGAGCAACATCCTGAACGGTCATTTTTTATTTCCGGTACTACTAGGTTCAGGGACGGTCTCCCGGCAGAAAGCCTATGGCGAATATGCGGCATCGGTGAGAAGGCGCCAGGCGCCTTTTCCCCACTGGCATCTGCATCTACTGGGTATAGAGCCGGCTTACCAGGGAAAGGGCTATGCCAGTACGCTGGTGAAACCTATGTTTGAGAGAGTTGATAAAGAAGGGCTGCCCTGCTTTCTGGAGACGCAGGCGGAGAAAAATGTAGCGCTCTACGAGCATCTGGGATTCCGGGTGGTGGAGGTGGGCACCGTGCCGGGAAGCGAGGTGAAATCGTGGGCGATGCTGAGGGAGAGTAAGGGATAGTGATGAGTCCTATACCTCACCCCCTGTGTCCCCCTCTCCAATCAGTGATATTAGA
>CAYNDI010000030.1:0-1804 GCA_964395955.1 uncultured Dehalococcoidaceae bacterium | reverse complement strand
AAGGGTAAGAAGTTGATGCCGCGAGGGCGGCCTGGGTGGGAAAAGATAAGTAGGAATAAAAAGGGATAAGGCGAGGCGAGGGGGGGGGAGGCGGTAGGAATATACAGGAAAATACATGGACAATCAACCGGTACTAAATAACATCCGCATCCTCGATTTCACCTGGGTGCTGGCGGGGCCCTACGCCACCCGGCTGCTGGCCGACTTCGGGGCGGAAGTGATAAAAGTCCAGCCGCTGATATCCACCGAGACCGCCGACGAGTTCTCCCGCGGCTACTACAACACGTGGAATCGTAACAAGCTGGGTATTACTTTAAACCTGGACAAGCCGGAAGGCATCGAGATGGCTAGAAAGCTGGTCGGTATCAGCGACGCCGTCGTCGAGAACTTCACGCCGAGAGTCATGGCCAACTGGGGGCTGGACTACGAAAATCTAAAGAAAATAAAGCCGGATATCATCATGGTGAGTCTGTCCCTGATGGGGCGTACCGGTCCACGGCGGGACTTCACCGGATTCGGCCCCACGGTACACGCTTTATCCGGCATGACACACCTGACGTCTTTCCCCGGACAGCCGCCGACCGGTCCGGGTTTTTCCTACGCCGACCACATCGCCGGGCTGTACGCTTCCCTGGGATTGCTGGGGGCGCTGGAGCACCGGCGCCAGACGGGCGCAGGACAGCACGTCGATATCTCCGAGGTGGCGGCCATGAAAAGCCTGCTGGTGGATGTTATCCCGGAATACACTACTACCGGTAAAGCGCCGGAATCCACGGGTAACAACTCGAAGCAAGCGGCGCCTCACAATGTCTATCCCTGTAAAGGGAAAGACCGCTGGTGCGCTATCGCCGTCTTTACCGGGGAAGAATGGCGGGGATTAAAACGAGCGCTGGGAAATCCAGCCTGGGCCCGGGATATAAAATTCGCCACGTTTACCGGGAGAATCGAAAACAGGGATGAACTGGACAGACGGATTTCAGCCTGGACGAAAGAATACACCGCCGAAGAAGTGATGACCGGGCTCCAGGAGAGCGGAGTGTCCGCCGCGGTGGTACAGAATGCCGCCGACATCGCCGGAGACCCGCAGTTGAAGGCCAGGGAGTTCTTCATTGACCGACCGGATATCGGCAAACTTGTGGACGCCAATCCGATAAGACTTTCCGGGACTCCCCCCCAATATGCCCGCTCCTCCCCGGAGCCGGGCCGGGATAATACCTACGTTTACCAGAAGCTGCTGGGGCTGAATGAAAAAGAGATATCAAATCTGAAAGAAAAGGGTGTGATATAAACGGGAATATATAAACCTCACCCCCGGTGCCCCCTCTCCTTACAAGGCAGAATGAAGGAGAGGGGAATTTTATTATTATAGCAATCCTCCCCCTCGGTCCCCCTCCTTTGGGAAAGGAGGGGGAAGAAAGGAAAATGGGGCTGGCGCTGCCTCTCGCTATGCACTCCACCGTGGGAGGTGGGTATTAAAACCGGGGGACACGATTCCTTGACAAACAAAGTTTACTAACTGTATATTGCTAACGAAGAAATACCCCTACTCAGTATGGGTATTCCCCGGAAAGTAGTTGCTGATATGGTAATAGCCCACAAGGGAAATGTTTAGAAGTTACAGGATTCTAACGACAGATTCCCGGGAAATATATCTTCAGTCAATAGAAAGGTAATTGATAGAGTTATATTAATCATGTGTTGAACATCGATAGACTATATAGTCAATAAGGAACTAATTCGGAAAGGGGTAAAGATGACAACAGAAAAAATGGAATGGATGGTACGTGGAGAAGCATGTGATGCC
>CAYNDI010000029.1:0-15759 GCA_964395955.1 uncultured Dehalococcoidaceae bacterium | reverse complement strand
AGCTTCTCAGTGTAAATAGTCAATTCGTAATGCATTACTAATTACTAAGGTCATTTAAGTATGGTTCGTTTTTTGCTAGGCTTTCAGCGAGTTTATGATCGGTGTCTTGAGGAAAGCTTTCACCACCACGGGGTCGAACTGGGTGCCGGCGCACTTTTTAATCTCGGTAATGGCGATGTCGGCGGCCATGGCGGACCGGTAAGGACGGTCAGAGGTCATCGCATCAAAGGAATCGGCTACCGCCAGGATTCTGGCACCCAGGGGTATCTCTTCACCGTGTAATTTCTGATTAAGGCCGGACCCGTCAAAACTATCGTGGTGGTGTCTGATGACCTCGACGATTGTTTCGTTTACCAGCGGCTCTACGATGCCGGGGCCGATACTGCAATGAGTCAGAATATAATCATACTCTGTCGGTGTCAGTATACCCGGTTTATTTTGAACACTTGAGTCGATACCTATCTTGCCGATATCATGCAGAAGAGCCGCCCAGCGCAGATTTTCCAGCTCTTCAGCCGAAAGACCCAGCGCCCGGCCGGTATCGATGGCTATTTTGGTCACTCTCCGCGAATGACCCGCCGTGTACTTATCCTTGGCTTCCAGTGCACTGATAAGCGACTCAATAGCGTCGATAAACAGCTTCTGGAGTTCCATGGCCTGTTCGTTGACTTTACCTTCAAGTACCTGACTCTTCTCTTTAAGGTTAAGTTCTAGCTGTCTCTTTTTCAGCACCATTTCAATATTGGATACAAGCTCGTTAACATCAAATGGTTTGGTGATATAGTCTTGAGCCCCGTTTTTCATACAATTGATAATCGTATCCGGCTCTACGACGGCCGTAGCCATGACTACCGCCGTGTCTGGAAAGGACTGTTTTATCTGGGGCAGCAGTTCACTGCCGGATGTTCCCGGCATGGTTATATCTAGTATAACCAGGTCCGCCGGTTTATTGGTAAGGTTATCCAGCGCCTCGTTCGCATCACAAGCTTCAACGCACGAGAAGCCGCTCTGGGTCAGGCATCTATTAAGGCTTCTTCGTACCGTTTTCTCATCATCAACGATCAGAATTCTCTGCTGGGGAGGTGCTATAACCATTAAACTTTCCTTTCGTACCTGCCAGATAAGCTTATTCTCGTTTATACTCTGCTAAATAATGCCGGTTCTCCTCCATGGCTGATAACCGGTTCGTCATCTACTACGAGTATCCGCGGTGTTCTCTTCGTTTTCACATCCATATTAAATCAACCCAACATGGCACTTTATTCAAAGTGCAACCGGCATTCTAACGGTGAAGGTGGTACCCTTGTTACCCCGGGTTTTAACGCTTATCTTACCCCCGTGTTTGACCACTATGCCGTAGCAGATACTCAAACCAAGGCCGGTGCCTTTGCCGATTTCCTTGGTGGTGAAGAACGGATCGAATATACGGGGTAGAACATGCTTGCTGATGCCGCATCCGTTATCGCTGAAGATAACGTTTATATGATTGTTGACCTTTTCCGTCTTTATCGTGAGCATACCGGGCCGGTTGGCATCTTTGATGGCAGCTTCGGCATTGAGGATGATATTCAGGAAAACCTGCTGTAACTGGAACTTGTCGATGGTTATTTCCGGCAGGTCATCCTGAAGATTTGTGACTATTTCAACGTTATTCGCCTTTTCCTCGTATTCTCTCAGTCTCAGTACGTTTTGAACGACTTCATTGACCGATGCCTGACCGTTTTCGTAGTTATTATTGCGTGTAAAGAGGAGGACATTTTTCACGATGCTCGCGGCACGTTTGGCTTCGCTGTTGATACATTCTAAGTCCTCTCTGGATTCCTGGGGCACATCGCTGTCAATGAGTAGCTGGGATAGAGACAGTATTCCGGTTAAGGGATTATTGAGTTCGTGAGCCAGACCGGCGGCCATTTCTCCTATCGAGGCCAGCCGGTCGGTAAGGTACAGCTTTTCTTCCTCTTCTCTTTCGCGCGAAACATCAGTGAAAGTGAGTAACGTTCGCGCTCCGTCCATTTTTTTAGCTACGCAAATAACTAATTTTTCGGAGTTCCGTACCCTGTATCTGAATTCCAGAGTCCCTTTTTCTTTTTGCCCGAGTTTCACGCTGCTGTACAGGTTAAACAGCTGGTCCGCGGGTATTATTGTTTTTAGAGGTTTGCTTATTATGGCATTCTGGTTGCGATGGAAAATCTTGTGAATGGATTCGTTAGCTAGTATCACCCGGTCATTATTATCGATAACGAGCACTCCCTCCGGCATCGTAGCCAGAATACTCTCGATTAATTGTTTCTGGGCCTTTAGTTTTGCTTCTACCTCTTTCTGGTCGGTTATATCGCGTTGCACGTCTATAAACGAGCAGATCTGATTATTTTCATCATACAGAGGAGAAAGACGACAATCACAGATGAAGGAGCTGCCGTCTTTACGTTTTTTAGAGACGGTCTTACTCCACATCTTGCCCCGGGTGACCGTTTCAAGTATTTCCTGTTTTGTTTTTTCAGTCGGGGGTGTACGGTCAAAAACCATCAAGTTTTTACCTTTGGCTTCGTCGATGGTGTAGCCGAATAAAGCCTCGGCGGCCCGGTTCATGTAAGTAATCCTGAATTTTGAATCGGTAATGAAAATCGAATCCGAGACCTGCTGCGTGACCGAACTGAGCAGTCTCAACTGCTCCTCGGCCTGCTTTTGCTGGGTTATATCGTTATTCAGGACTATCATGCACGGTTCATTGCCGATATTGATAATCTCGGCAGACACCAGCCCGGTACGAATGAAGCCTGACTTCGTGCGGTATTGCATAACTTCATTATGGACCGTTTTCCCTTCTCTCAGTTTTACCATCATTCGCTCGCCAGTATCATCGTCCGCCCAGATTTTCAAATCAAAGGAGCTCTTGCTGGTTATTTCTTCCCGGGTGTAACCCTTGTCCCGGAGGAAACTATCATTGACTTCGATGAATTTACCATCGCTGAGCCGGCTGATAGAAATCGAGCCGGGGCTGGCATGAAAGGCCCTGGAGAACTTTTCTTCCGATTCACGTAAAGCTTCCTGAATCTTCTTACGTTCGGTGATATCAGTGGCTACGCAAAGCATCGAAGGTCCCCCGCCGATGCTGATAATGTCTATAGAGCATAACCAGGTGCGGGTCTCGCCGGATTTGGTAAGGAAGAATAATTCTTCCTGCCTTAAATGACCTTGCTCTTTCAAAATCCGGTTCATCTTGGCCGACTCTTCAGGACTGGCGAAAAGATTGAGTTCATGAGCCTTGTGCCCGACAATCTCTTCGCGAGAGTACCCAAGAGAATTTACAAAACTATCATTGACCTCGGTGTATTGACCGTCGCGTATGCTCATGATGGCCATCATGTCCGGGCTGGAATGGAAAGCCGCCGAGAATTTTGCCTCGGACTCTCTGAGCGCCTCTTCGACCTCCTTATGCTCGGTGATATCGCGAACGAATACGATTAGTTGTTCTTCCCCGATATCCGGATATTTAGCGCTTATCTCGATATCTATTATCCTGCCGTCTTTGCATTTGTGCTGTGTCTCAAAACGGTCGGAACCCTGCTCTACTATTTTTTTTATACATTGAGAAATCTGCTCCAGATCTTCTGTGGCTTCAACATCCAGTATGGACATTTTTAGCAGCTCTTCCTGCGTGTAACCCGTCATGTTACAGTACGAATCGTTGACTTCGAGGAATTTACCATCTAAATCGCAAATCCAGAATCCGTCGAGGGCCGTTTTAAGAATTGCCTGACGCTTTTCTTCGGCAATCTTGCGTTCGGTAATATCCAGGGAGTTAATGAGTAAATACTGTAATTCCCCGTTGTGCGTTACCGACGCCCAGTTCATATCAATCCAGTACTGGTCGCCGTTTTTCTTGACAGCAATGACCTCGCCGGTTCCACTGTCCTGTTTCATGGCTTCTTTAAAGCCTTCGAGGAATGCCTCTTTAAATTCTTCCGGCCACCAGGGGTACGGTGCCTTCATACCGATAACTTCAGCGAGAGCCCAGCCATTGCTCCGCTCCCAGGCCGTATTAACATATCTAATTGAAGTATCCGGATTGATAACCACAGTGGCATGCGGCGCATTTTCCAGCAGGCTGGCATTAAACCTCTGACTTTCCTGTAATGCTTCCTCGGCTTTCTTACGCTCGGTGATATCGGTGGCTATGGATATCATACATGGCTCACCCTTGATGTTGATTAGGTCGGCTGAGAAAAGAGACGTACGTATCTCCCCCGATTTTAAACGTAATTGTACTTCCTCGTTATAAACCCGGCCTTCTTTCTTCAGTTTCTTGACTATTTCTGCGCGTTGCTCGGGCTTTACCCAGGAGTTGTATTCAATGGGACTTCGCCCAATCACTTCTTCACGGTTGAAGCCGGTAAAACGGAGGTAAGTATCGTTAACATCAATGAATTTGCCATCTTCAAGTGTGGTGATGACGATTCTATCAGGGCTGCAACGAAAGGCTTTGGAGAACTTTTCCTCCGATTCCCGCAACGCTTCCTCGGCTTTCTTACGCTCGGTGACGTCCCGGGATACACAGAAGAGAAGCTTCTGCCCGGCGCACATAGCGGCACTGATGGTGATATCAACGTCAATGAAAGTACCATCCTTACGGCGATGGAGTGTCTCTACATGAAGACCGGCCTCGTCTACATTTTGTCCTATCTCGAGCAATTGTTCGCGTGATACGGTACTCCAATCCCAGGTATGGAGCTCACGGACTTCCTCGGGAGTGTACCCGAGCATCTCCGCAAACCGCTGGTTGGCTTCATATACCTTGGCATTCATATCCAGGACCACTATCCCGTCCCGGGACTGGTCGACCAGGATGCGTCTACGGGTTACTTCGTCGGCCAATGCCTGCTCCTGATTCTTACGCTCGGTAATTTCCCTGCTTATCTCAATACAGCTGGTGACTTTGCCTTCTGCATCCCGGATGGGATTAGCCGTAACCTCCCAGAAGGTAATTTCGCCCGAAGGTAATAATCTCTTTCTCTCTGAAGTATGTGGCTTGCCGTCCTTGAACGCCATTTTTACCGGGCAGCCATCGCACACTGTATCCCTGTTTTCGTAAATACGGTAGCATTTCTCCCCGATATGGTTGCCACCGGAGCTCATTATCGTTGGCTCATTCTCGAAAATTATATTAAAGTCTCTATCCTGTATGGTAAGGCCATCGGCCATGGCATCAATGACCGACTGCAGTTTATTCTTCTCTATCTGGAGCGCTTCTTCAGCCAGCTTGCGTTCGGTGACATCACGGGCAACAATAAGGCACGTTTCAGCCTCGCCGCGCTCGTTCTCGTTTATCGATATAAAGTGTTCCGTCCAGATTATCCGGCCGTCCTTACATCTCCAGCGAAGCATTACCGGTTCCAAGGTGGAAGGATTTTCCGGAGCGGTCGGGTCTTTCAAGAGATGGATATCTTCCGGGAGAATGCATTTTTGGGGAATGGCGGGGTCGGCATAAAATTCCTCCGGTGTATATCCGGTAATATGAGTGGCAGACTGGCTTACATAATCGTATCCGAACGTGGGTAAATAATGGGCGCGGAAGATAACGTCGCGGGAGTTTTCTGACAGCATCTGGTAAAAGTCGTTATTTTCAGATGAAAGGTTATTTGAATCGTTTCTATAAATTTTCCTCAGGTGTTTCTTCCCTTTTTTCCGAACAATTGTAGTTTCAGAAACAGTTTTACTCATATGACCACGCCTTACCTCACGAGTGTAATCCGGATATTTAACTCACGCCTTTCTATAGTACTTTTGTCATATGCCAAAAATATATCACGTGGTCTATAAATAAATAATTAATATTTTGATATTTTGTGTAAACGATTCGTAAAAATTGTTACCTGCGCTTAATCCGTTACGAACGGAGCAAATCTTTACAGGTGATATTCGGGCGAAAATGGTAGAATTATCACGGGCAGGTCTAAATCGAACGGTGGTATGTCATTTTGTAAAATCGGAGGTCTGACGTGGTAAATAAGGTTATGCTACCCCAGCTAGCCTGGCACGGTGTAAAAAAACTCCCGGTTGATATTCCCGATAGCTGGCAAACTGAGGTCTGCAACATGGCGGGATACGATAGACAGTCATTAAAACCGCAGGAAATAAAAGAGGCTATTGCCACTCCGATAGGCATGCCGCCGTTGAGCGAATACGCCAGAGGTAGAAAAGAAGTGGTTATAATCTTCGATGATATGGCGCGGGTAACCCGGGTGGCCGGGATGGTGCCCCATGTCCTGGAAGAACTGGCCGCTGCCTGCATCAATGATAACCAGATACGATTTATCGCTGCCTGCGGCTGTCACGGGGCGATGAACCGCACCGACTTCGTTAAAAAGCTGGGCGAGGCAGCCTTAAAACGTTTCCCGGTCTATAATCACTCTCCTTTTTATAACTGCGTATACGCGGGTACGACGAGTGCCGGTACTAAAGTGCATATCAACGCCGAGGTGATGAAGTGCGACCTTAAAATAGGCATCGGTTCCATCGTGCCTCATATCATGGCCGGGTTCGGCGGCGGGAGTAAGATAGTACTGCCGGGAGTGGCTTCATTTGCGAGTATCGTCGCCCTCCACTCGCCGCGGACATCCTCGGGCAAAGGTGGGGCAAAGAATGTGGTATCCGGCATGGGCGCCCTGAAGGATAATCCCCGCCGCCGTGATATCGACGAAGCGGCGGGAATCGCCGGACTGGACATGAAAATCGACGCCATCGTGAATATGTGGGGGGAAACGTCGGCGGTCTTCGCCGGAAAGCCGGAACCGGCCTATGCTGTCGCCCTGGAAGCCGCGCAAAAACACTACCTTACACCGGCGGCGAAGGATAAAGATATCGTTATCGCCAACAGTTACGCCAAGGTCAACGAGGCTATTTCTGGACTGATGGTCGCCTTCCCCTCGGTGAGACCGGAGGGCGGCGACGTCGTGCTCATCGCCAACGCCCCGGAAGGACAGATTACCCACTACCTAATGGGTCCGTTCGGCAGCGATATCGGCGGGAAGCTGCAGCTCAAGATGAGACCCCCGGAGAACGTCAACCGTCTGATTATCTTCAGCGAATACCCCGAGCTTGCCAGCCTGAACTACCTGGAAGATACCGGTAAAGTGGTAATGGTGCACGATTGGGATGCTGTTCTAAAACTGCTCGAAGAGAGCCACGGACCGGGGACGAAAGTGGCTGTCTACCCCAACGCGGATATTCAGTACTGTGCCGGCTAGGCGCGTTTGAACGACAGGATATAAGAACCGAAGTACCCTCTTTTGAGGCAGCCCCAGAAAACGCCGACCTGGTAGGCAAGGTGCTCCAGAAGGTAAAAGAAAAGGAAAACCGGGTAAAAAAGCCCCGGCCTTTTCACATAGTAGTCCACGATTGATGCGTAGATAACCGCCAGTCCCCCGAAAATCCACAGGGGGTACCATAAAAATCCGAACCCGATGAACAATATCAGGTAGTACCTGACCAGGTGAAAGAAGGCGAAGTAAAAGAAAGACATGTAGCTCCTGAAGGTGGACGAGATTGCCTGGTTGAAGGATAGTTCCATTTTCAGCCTCTTTGTTTTCGTCGACCGGCACCAGAGGTCGAGTCCGAAAAGGACAGGGAGCAAGCATAGCGGGTAGGGATTTAATATAAGTACGGCGATAGACAGCGCCAGGAAAGACAGCCCGCCTAAAACAGAAATTTGCATCGCCTTTCTTTTATCGCGGTGCGCGCGGTAAAGGACAGCCTCGGATGTCCCGTACTCGCCGCGCCGTTTCAGCATTCTAAAAAGCTGGTGGCGGTGCTTATGGGCGACATTGCCGGAGGGAACGTACATGAGGGTATTGCCCAGGTCTCTCAGGCGCCAGCAGAAATCGACGTCCTCGCCAAGACGCATTCCAGCCCGGAAACCCCCGGCCGCCTGAAACGCTTCCCGGGTTACCAGCAGGTTGGCGGTGGGAACATAGAAGCTGGAAGCCGACGTGCCTTCAATGAGCAATTTCTTGCCCATATTCAGCGAAGAAGATACCGCTTCGTAACGGTCCAGAAAGCCTGCCCGGTAATAGCCGTCCAGGTAGCCGCCCACCGCACCGACCCCGTCAACGCGGAAAAAGGGAACAAGCTCCCCGAGCCAGTTCTCCCCGGCCATGCAGTCGGCGTCCAGAAAAGCCAGGATATCGCCTCCGGCGTATTCCGCGCCGATATTCCGGCAGGTAGCCGGACCCAGCGACTCTTCCTGGCGGATGAACTTGATGTTTTCCGAGACGATTATCTCCGAGACATCCTTTTTAGAGCCGTCGTCCACCACGATGATTTCCAGGCGGTCCTTGGGGTAATCGATTTCGGACAGGGAGTGCAGGCACTCGCCGAGGTCGCCGGGCTGGTCGCGCACCGGTATGATGATAGAGACGAGAGGGTAGCTCTTGATTTCCGCGATTCTCTCCAGTTTCAGATATCCCTTCGCCGCCAGAGACAGTAAAATCCTGAGTATATCCGGCATATTAAGGCCGGCGCTTTGATTGACGAATTCAGATAGTTCACCGCCGTCCCGGATGTGCTTGAGAAGGCGGTAAAGCGAGTGATTGAGGCGGAGTATCCTGACAGGCAGACTGGAAATTAGGAGATAGCCGTCAGTGTCTTCCTTCAGAGAGGTATTAACCGCCAGTGAAAAGCCAAAACTCTTCATCAGTCCGTGGCCGGTTTAATGACGCCCTCTTCTTTCAGGAGTTCGAAAAGGCGTTCGGACAGCTCCTCACCGCTGCCCCGGAGCATCAGGCTCTTTCGTCGGGCAATACCGCCTTCCAGCAGCTGCAGTATCCGGTAAAAGGCCGGCAGCGAGCTGTCCAGCGGCGGCACCTTCCTGGGGGCGGGCCGGGGGAAAACGAGTCCGGTGACTCCGGCGGGGTCACTCTTAAGCTCCGCGGGAGAAACGCCGAGGTCGTCCGGTGAGAACAGTGTTATTTCGCTGTATTTGCTTTCCATGAGCTTTTCAAGAGAGGCATAGGGGAGTTTAACGTCTCTTTTGATAGTGATGACGGCCGGCAGGGGGCACTGCACCTTTTCCCGCTCCCCCCGGCCGATGTCCCTGGTGAGAGAAAGACCATTTTCAGCCTTGTCCATCTCCAGACCGGTGACTTCGCTGACACAGGGCAGACCGAGCCGGGCAGCCATGAACAGGCCGACCTGCCCGCTGCCGGTGTCCAGGCTCCTCGATCCCGTGAACACGAGGTCGGCGCCCAGGAGCGTTACCGCCCCGGCCAATAAGCAGGCTTTCCGGTAAGGGGACAGCGCTTCAGGGTCTTCGTCCTGGATACGCACGGCCCTGTCCGCCCCCAGCGCCAGGCCGTTTCTCAGATAGCTTTCCACCCTCTCCGGCCCGATGGAGACGAGGGTGATTTCGATTGGAGACTCATTTTCAACTGACTTCAGGTCGAGAGCCAGGGCCAGGGCTGAGGCGTCGTTGGGATTAAGCTTGAGCGGCAGTCCTTCGCGGAAGATAACGTTATTAATCAGGCCGAAGTCCAGGTTCAGCGCCGGGTCGATTACTTCTTTAAGGCAAACGGAAATTTTCATACTATTTCTCAGGTCAGCCGGTAGCCGACGCCGTAGCCGCCCCGCGGGTATGACCAGTCCAGCGCGCCCTTATCGCAGAGGACGTAGCAGGTACCGCACTCCAGGCAGGTCTCGTAAACGACGCTCAACAGCCGCGTTTCCTCGTTATAAGTATAACAGTTAGCCGGGCAGGACAGTACGCAGGCGCGGTGGTCGCATGACCGGCATATATCTTTATTGACAACGATATGCGACTCTTCATCGACCTCGAACTGCGTCAATCGGGTTAAATCTTCTATGTTCATAGCAAAGACCTGCCTATTTTGAAACCGTCGGCAATAAGGTCGGTCAGGCCCACCTTTTTCAGCGCCTCCCGGCGGGCCAGGCGTAATAACTTCGAGCGGGGTACGCCGTCGGTGCGGTACGCCTTTTCCATAATGTCAGTGAGGACCTGCGGGTAGGTCTGGAACAGGCGTTCCAGGTGCATCATGCCGGCGGCGTTTTTAAATGTCTTCATATCTTTGAGGATAAAACTCTCTTCAAGCTTCTTCTCGTAGATGGCGAGCATCCGGGCGCTGTAATCGTCTGCCTCGATAGCCTCCATAGCCGTCTCGGCAGCCAGCACGCCGGAAGTCATCGCCAGGTTGATGCCTTCCAGGTTAATGCCGTTGGTATAACACAAACCGGCGGCATCCCCGGCCAGCATCAGGCCGTCGGTATAAAGCGGCGGCAGAGCATCAAAGCCACCCTCGGGAATCAGGTGCGCCGAGTATTCCAGCGGCGTGGCGCCCTTAACGAGTTTTTTTACCGACGGGTGCTGCATGAAGTCGTTGAGTATATCATACGGAGCTTTACCAGAATCTTTCAGGGAGTCGAGGTGAAGCACCAGGCCGATGGAGATACTCTCGTGGTTGGTGTAAAGGAAACCGCCGCCCCGGATGTCCCCGGCGGCGCCCAGGAAGCTGATATCCGCCCCCTGGTCGCGTACCAGGTGGAAGCGCTCGTTAATAACTGCTTCGGGCAGTCCCAGCAGCAGCTTAACGCCCACGCCCATATCCGAAGTCTTGAAAGCCTGCCTGAGGCCGGCCTTTTCCGCCATGAAAGACAGGACGCCGTCGGCGGCGATGACGATTTTGCTCCTTAACTCGCCTTCGCGGCCTTTCACGGTGATACCCCTGACCCGTCCGTTTTCGTTAATTACATCTTCGGCGGTGCAGTCGCAGAGTAAAAGAGCCCCGGCTTTAGCGGCTTCATTGGCCAGCCAGGCGTCGAAAGCCGGGCGGAAGACAGTACAGCCGTTAAAAGGCGGCTTATCGAAATTCTCGTTTTCGAAAGTCAGGGAGACGCTGGACTCGGGCGTCATGAAGGCCAGCACTTTTTTATATACGTGCCGCTCAAGTGGCGCCCTTTCGTAGAAATCGGGGAGTAATTCATTCAGAACGGGGGTATTGTGCAGCAGGCCGCCGAACATATTCTTGGCACCGGGACTCTTGCCCCGCTCCGCCACGACTACGTTCAGTCCGGCGCGCGCCAGTTTAAGCGCCGCCAGGCTGCCGGCCGGCCCCGCTCCTACAATGATGACGTCAAAGTATTTCGCCATTTTCCTTGGCACGCTTGATTCTTTTTATCAGTTCCGGCAGTACTTCTTTGAGGTCGGCGGATATACCTATATCCGAGCTCTGGAATATAGACGCCCGGGGGTCGCGGTTGACGGCGACGATTTTACCCGAGTCCTGGATACCGCCGACGTGGTGGGAGGCACCGGAGATGCCCAACGCCAGATATAAATCCGGGCTGACCACCTTGCCCGTCTGGCCGATCATGCGCTCGCGGGGTATTTTGCCTTCGTCGATTACCGGCCGGGTAGTGCCGATGGCCCCTTCCAGCAGGTCGGCCAGTTCCTCGACCATGGGTAAAAGGTCTTCGGTGGCCGCTCCCATTCCCGCCCCCACGATAGTCTGGGCGTCAGTGACATCCACCTTCTGAAAGTCGGCGGGCAGGTATTCCAGGTGCCGTATCTTTAAAGCTCCGGGAGTCAGTTTCGACTCTATTGTTATTTTCTCCACCGCGGCGGTGCCGTCAACCGGCTTGATACGTAAAACGTCCGGGTCTATGGTAACTATCATCGTCTTTTCCGTCCGGAAAACGACCTCCTGGTAAAGCTGGCCGGCGTAGACGGGACGGTAGCATTTCGGGCGTTCCGGGTCGGTGAGGTCGATTTTCACGCAGTTGGTAACGAGGCCGGTATCCAGCAGAGCGGTCAGTCGCGGCGCCAGTTCCCTGCCGAGGGTAGTGTCCCCCATAAGAAAGAGCCAGGGTTTTTCCTCTTTAATCATGGGGAGGACGGCTGCCGCGTATGCTTCGGCGGATATTTGAGCGAAGAGAGGATTCTGAAATAGGTTAACTCTCGAAACGCCGTACTGCGTGAAAACATCAGGGATTTTTTGCGCTCTGGCACTGAACACGAGCGCCGTTACCGTGCCGCCGACCTTTTCGGCGATACTCCATGACTCGGACAGCAGGCCGAGGCTCAGCTTCCCGATTTCTTCGTCTCCGCCGGTAATCTCCGGCATCACCCAGATATTTTTAATTCCCGTACCTCCGGTTGTCGTTGCGAGGAGCACATTCGCTTCGCTCAGTATAAACTCCGCGACGTGGCAATCCCTATCTATCTTTTAGGCAATCGTAGAGATTGCCACGCCTCCCGACTGCGTCGGGATGGCTCGCAATGACAGTCATTAAATCGTCCGCCCGACCTTATCGCCTTCCAGAACCGCCATATCGATTTTCCGCGGCGCTACGCAGTCGCCGATTCTGTACAGCTCTTTAACTTTACCCTTCAGCTCTTTATAAAGGGCGTCTTCAACGCGGTTGCCCATGGCGTAGACCACGGTATCGAAGTCGCTGAAGGTGTGCCACTCGTTGTTATAGTAATTGAGGCCCTTGACCGCCGTGCCCTGAATCTCCGTCACGGCGAAGTCCGGCGTAAAGGTAACGCCCTTCTGTGCCAGGCGCTGGTGCGTCAGATAAGAGTCCTGCGTGGGGCCAAGCTCCGAGCCGATGGTCGGGGAGTTGGTGACGATGTGGACTTTACTGCCGTGGTCCAGGAGAAATTCGACCGTGGCCGTGGCCTGGTGATGGCCGTCGTTATCGATGAAAAGGACTTTCTTCCCGACTTTCGCTTCTCCGGTGAGGACCTGCCAGACGTTAAAGATACCGGGGCCGTCACCGCCGGGAAGGGTGCATGGTTTGGGGAGGGCGCCCGTGGCGACGATAACGCAATCGGGATTTTGTTCGAGAATGAATTCCGGGTTGACCTCTTTGTTCAATATGATTTCCACCGGAAGCAGTTTCAACTGGTTTTCCGAGTTGCGGATGACGGACTTTAATTCCTCGCGACCCGCCCCCAGGGCGGCGATATTGACCTGACCGCCCGGTTTATCCTGCTTTTCGTAAAGCGTAACCTGATGACCGCGCTGGATGGCCACCTCGGCAGCTCGCAGGCCGGCCGGACCACCGCCGATAATCAGCACCCTTTTCTTTACGGGGGCGGGCTTAAGCGAGCCGGCGCCCAGCGTTTTTTCCGAGCCGATATGCGGGTTCTGGATACAGCCGATGGTCTTGTTAAGGCCGACACGCCCGTAGCAGCCCTGGTTATCGGCGACGCAGTAGCGTATCTCTTCGAGTCGACCTTCTTTAGCTTTGTTGGCCATCTCGGGGTCGCAAATCTGGGCGCGTACCATGCCTATCATATCCGCCTGGCCGTCCGCCAGCACCCTTTCCGCCATGACGGGGTCGTTGATGCGCCCGGTGCAGAAAACGGGCAGATTGACGACGCTTTTAATGCCGGCGGCGAGGGGAATGGTATAGCCCAGGGGCGTGTGCATGGTGGCGCCGACCAGGTAGAGATTATAAAAGGTGGCTAAAGACAAATCGATAAAGTCGATGTTTCCGGCGGCTTCGAAACGGCTGGCTATTTCTTTAACGTCATCGAGGGTCAGGCCGCCCTGTACCATCTCGTCGGCGCAGAGGCGGATACCCAGGGTGTAGTCGGGGCCCACCGTCTTCCTGACCGCCGCGATGACTTCCAGGGGGAACCTCACCCGGTTGTCCAGGCTGCCGCCGTAGTCATCGCTGCGGAGGTTGGTGAGGGGAGACAGAAACTGGCGTAGCAGGGAGCTGTGACCGAGTTGCAATTCTACGCCGTCGAAGCCGCCCTCCCGCACGTGGGTAGCCGCTTTGCAGAAAGAGTCGGTTATTTCCTCGATGTCCTCGATTTCCATTTCCTTGGGCACTTCCCGGAACATGAAGTCGGGGACGGGAGAGGGTCCGAGGACGGGGAGTCGGGAATAGCTGCCGTCGCCCTGAGTGCCGTTGTGGTTAAGCTGGGCGAAGATTTTCGTCTCAAATTCGTGGACGGCGCGGCATATCCGGCGATATCCGGGAATGACCTCCGGATTATAGGCATCGATAAGCTTTTCATAGGCGTGGTCGGTGGGGTGGACTGACTGCTCCTCGGTGATGATAAGCCCGGCCCCGCCTCTGGCGCGTTCCGCCAGGTAATACGTCTGCTTTTCGGAAGGCAGGTTATTCTCGGCGAGGTTGGTCAGGTGGGCGGAAAAGGAAATGCGGTTGGGAACGGTGGTATTGCCTATTTGAAGCGGTGAAAAAAGGTATTTAAACTGACCGTACATATCTCTGCCCCTTGAAAGCTATTATACAGCTAAAGGGGGGTTTTTGGGAAAATATTAAAATCCTCCTTTATCCCCCTTTATAAAAGGGGGACAGTACTTCTGGCATAATGGGTCGTCTCCCTTTCGTAAAGGGAGACTGAGAAGGATTTACAGGCGGGCTAAGCCGCTGATGATGCGAGGGCGGTATGGGTGGGAAAAGATAATAACGAAGGGGGCGGGGGGATGATAATTTTATACCTCACCCCCTGTTTCCCCCTCTCCTTCTTAGGCAGGGTGAAGGAGAGGGGGAGGTTATATAAAGAGGGGCTTTTTAATTCTCCCTTATTCCCTCCTTACGAAGGAGGGTGAAAGATTGACGAAGAACAAAGATATACTGTAGCTTTAATATAATGTGGACGCAATTGCGCAATTGCGTTATAATCTACCCGTAAAAATGTCAGTTATCTGTATTGTCAATCAAAAAGGCGGCGTCGGCAAGACGACCACGGCGATGGCTCTGGCACACAGCCTGAGCGAGCACCGTAAACACGTGCTCCTTATCGACTGGGACCCCCAGGCCAGCCTTACCGTCAGCCTCGGCTTCAATCCTGACAACCTGAAGCGTACGAGCTACGATGTCCTTACAAGCACCATCAGGAATAACGGGCGTATCTCCCTGCACGATGTAACGGTAAAAACCGATAATCCGTATATCGACCTTGTCCCGGCAAATATTGAGTTATCACAGGCTCAACTCGACCTGGTGAACGCTTTTACCCGCGAGCTGATATTAAAAGAGATGATTCAGCCCGTACGGCACGAGTATGACTTTATCCTGGTGGACTGCCTCCCCAGCCTAGGGCTGCTGACCATCAACGCCCTTTCCGCCGCCGACAGCGTCCTGATTCCTTTACAGTCCGATTTTCTGGCGATGAAGGGGCTGTCCTTACTGCTGAGCACTATCATTCGTGTACAGGAAAGGATAAATCCATCGCTGGAAATTCTCGGAATACTATTCACCATGACGAATATCCGTACTCTGCACAGCCGGGAAGTGATTGAGGTTACCCGGAGGGCCTTCGGCGATAAAATAAGAGTATTCGATACCACCATCCCCGTCAGCGTCCGGTTCAAGGAAGCCCCGGCCGCCGGGATGTCTATATTGACCTACGCCCCGAAATCCGATGGGGCAGAAGCCTACCGACTGCTTACAAAAGAGGTGTTGCATGAAAAGAGTTAAAATAACCGAGGAGCTTGCCTATGGCAACGCCCTGGACCGATTCACCGGAAGCGACCGTCCCCCTGATGCTGACAAAGCGCCGGAAGAGAAGAAGCCCGCACCTACTCCCATAAAAGCACGGTCGTCCGTAATTAAGCTATCCGTCTTCCTCAATCGTGAAGAAGATGCCTACCTGGAAGGACTGGCTTCCACCGCCAAGTTTAGCGGGGGCAGGAAACTCAGCAAGACCAAGCTCATCGAGGCCATGGTGAAAGCCTTCCGCCGGACGGACCTGGATGTCCGCGGCGT
>CAYNDI010000028.1:8391-16172 GCA_964395955.1 uncultured Dehalococcoidaceae bacterium | reverse complement strand
GCGTCGTAGCACTGGGCCGCCCTGATGCCTTTCACTTTATTAGCGGCGATGCACATGCCGATGCCGGTACCGCAGATTAATATACCTCTATCGAATTCGCCCCTGACGATAGCCGCCGCCACCTGAACGGCGATATCCGGATAATCTACGGAGTCTTCCGTATAACAGCCGAAATCATGCCAGGTAAATCCTTTTCCGTCGATAACCTTGATGACAAGCTCTTTAAGAGAGCAACCCCGGTGGTCACTGCCGATAGCAATACGCACAGATAAAACCTCCTGTATTAATTCTCGGATTCTTCTTCAGGGTGATGGAGCATCTTTATTCTCTCGTGGACTTCCAGCCAGCTGACGCGCCCCTGACGGATAAGCTGAGGCGGGTCGACCGTTAAGTCGATGATGGTGGATAGCTCGTGGATTTTGAGCGGTCCCTGGTCAAGTACCATGGCTACTTCCCCAATATTTTCTCCCAGCTGTGCTAAAACCTCCTCGACCGAGTAAGTCCCCGGCCGGCCGCTGATATTGGCGCTGGTAGCCGTCAGAGGATGACCGGTTATCTGCGAAAGACGTAGTATTATCTGATTATCCGGGACGCGTATGCCCACCGTGTCCAGTCCGGCCACCAGCAGCGACGGTACAATATCCTTTTTCTTCAGCACCAGGGTCAGGGCACCGGGAAGATAATAGTCGGCAAGATAGCGGGCGTAATCGTTTACTTCGGCGTACTTTTCCGCTTCTTCTAAAGACGTCACGGCGATATGTATCGGATTAGAAAAGGAACGCCCCTTCAGGTGAAAGACCCTGGCGATGGCGCGCGTATCCAGGGCATTGGCGGAGAAAGCGTAACCGGTATCCGTCGGGCAAACGACCACCTGGCCACGTTCTATCTCTTTAGCGGCACGCTCAAGCAGTCTGGTATCGGGACTGGAAACATCGATGTTTTCAATCTTCGTCTTCATATCATCCCCCAAGTACGGCATTGGGAAACACGTTGAGACGTAAATCCGATCTTTCTCCGAGCATCATTCTAGCGTATCCGGCGGCCGCAATCATAGCGGCGTTATCCGTGCACAGCGATAAATCGGGAAAAAATACTTCGATTCCTCTTTTACGGCAGGTCTCTTTAAAGACCGAGCGGAGCCGGCTGTTGGCGGAGACACCGCCGGTAACGCTGAGCGAACCAGCGCCTTTCTCTTCAATCGCCCGCATCGTTTTGGTAACCAGAACATCGACGACGGCCTCCTGAAAGCTGGCGGCGATATCCGCAACAGGGAGTTTCTCATTACGGGCGATACTATCTTTGAACTTATTGACTACCGACGTCTTTAAACCGCTGAAACTGAAATCGAAAGACCGGTCCTTAATCATGGGACGGGGGAATTTAAAAGCATCTGGATTGCCCTCTTTGGAAAGCTTATCGATAACCGGACCGCCGGGGAAGTCCAGTCCCAGAAACTTGGCAATCTTATCGAAAGCCTCGCCGGCAGCGTCGTCCAGGGTGGCTCCCAGTAACTTATAACGACATAAATCCTCAACGTAAAGCAGCATGTTGTGTCCCCCGGAGACCGTCAGACAGATATGGGGAAACGGCAGCTCCGGATTGGTAAGACGGTTGGCGAATATGTGTCCCTCGATATGGTGTACGCCGATGAGGGGCAACCCCCGCGCGTAGCTAATCGACTTGGCGGCGGCCACGCCGACCATCAGGCAGCCGATGAGTCCCTGCCGGGAAGTAACCGCTACGGCTTCGACATTGTCCAGGGTCTTACCGGCGGTATCGAGGGCTTCCCTGATGACATAGCCGATAAGCTCCGTATGACGGCGGGCGGCAATCTCCGGCACCACACCGCCGTATTTCTTCAGTAAATCCAGCTGCGTGGCGATGGCGCTGGAAAGTATATTCCGGCCGTCTTCCACCAGCGCCGCCGCGGTCTCGTCGCAGGAGGTCTCGATACCCAGTACTAACATAGACTAACCGGCACTCCTGTATTTATTGACAAATGCTTTGGCAGTTGATTCTTTCAGATAAAGAGGTGTGAGAGAAAGGGGGTCATCGCCGATGTCCTGTTGAAGTCGGGTTACCGCCAGAGCGGCTACCGACGTACCACACGGCAGGCCTTCGGCGGCCCTGACCTTCAGTCCCGTAGTCCTGGTAATAATGTCGGCGAAAGACTGTACTCCCAGGCCTATCATGGTACAGGGCTCTGTTATCAGCGGTATCAGTCCGTTAACATCCCCGGTATAATAATCGCCGATTCTGGTAACCTTTCCATCAGTAGAACGGTAAAGACCGGCGTAAACGGCATCGCCGGCGCCGACGCTGATAACCGGGGAGAGAAGCGACGCTTCGTGCCGGACGGCATAGGCCAGGGCTTCGAGGGTGGGTATGCCGGCAACAGGTTTTCCCGTGCTGAAAGCGAGTGTTTTAGCCACGGTAACCCCAACCCGTATACCCGTCCAGGAGCCCGGGCCCAGTCCCACGCCGATTCCGTTTACATCCCCGAAAGACAGCCCGGCTTTTTTCAGGGTTGAATCTATGTTATCGACAATCTGCTCCAGGGAGTCGGTTTTAGCCAGGAAAGTCATATCCGCCAGAACCCGGTCGCCGTCGACCAGTCCGACAGCGTTGACGTAACCAGAGGTATCGATACCGAGTACAATCATGGTTGATTCAACTCCCTGAAAACGGCATCATAGCCGGTACCGGAAGTGGAAAATACAATACGCCTTTTATTGGCCGATATTATCTCGAACTCCGCTTTCAGGAGGTCGGCGGGGAGGAGAGAAAGGATTTTCTCCGCCCACTCTATAACGACCACCCCGGACTCGCCGCGGAGGAGGTAATCCGTAATACCGAGTTCAACACCGTCGGATTCCGCAGCGATGCGGTACAGGTCAATATGAAAGACCGGCAGCCGGCCCCCGTACTCGTTGACGAGGATAAAGGTGGGGCTGCTGACCTGCCGGAGAGGAACGTCCAGTCCGGCGCAGATACCGCGGGTCAGCAGCGTCTTACCACAACCGAGTTCGCCGGTCAGGGCGATAACACTGCCGGACTGCAGCTTCTTCCCTATTCTTTCCCCCATGGCGGACGTAGCCGCAGGACTATTGCTGAGAAATTGATGCTCCACCTGACGATAGTATAGCATTTCCCACCGCAACCTCCCAATAAGATTTTTTACAGAACGGGGAGCCCTGTGATATGATGCAGTCTGGGTAAGCAGATTAAATGAGCAAGTCAGTTACCATTATCATACCCACGTATAAAGAGCGGGAGAACATAACCCCGCTGGTAGAGAGGATTGCCAGCGCCCTGTCAGAACGGAACTATGATATTGTTTTTGTGGACGACAACAGCCGGGACGGGACAGAAGAGCTTGTTGTCAGCCTGGCTAAAAAGTACCCGGTTGAAATAATAGTACGCCAGAACGAACGGGGGCTGGCATCGGCCGTAGTCCACGGGATAGATAATACCGGCGGCAATATAGTCGTGGTGATGGACGCCGATTTACAGCACCCGCCGGAAATCATCCCCGCTTTACTGGATAATATAAGTAATAACATTGATATTGTTATTGCCAGTCGATATGTGGAGGGGGGAGGCTGCGGGGACTGGGGACTTATCAGGAAAATAATATCGGCGGGAGCTATTCTCCTGGCCCATCTCCTGCTGCCGACTACCAGAGTGGTAAAAGACCCCGTGTCCGGCTTTTTCAGCTTTAAACGGCAGGTCGTATCAAATGCCAGGCTGAGACCGAGTGGCTACAAGATTCTCCTCGAGGTACTGCTGGAGGGAGAGTTCCAGGACGTAGCGGAAGTCCCTTTTAAATTCAGCAGTCGTTATGACGGCGAAAGCAAACTGAACGCCAGGCAGCAAATCGAATATTTAAAGCACCTGTACAGCCTGATGTGGCGGAAGGGGGAGATGCTCAATTTTGCAAAATTCTGCCTGGTGGGCGGCAGCGGCGTCCTGGTCAACATGGGTCTGTACTGGATATTAACGAGGTTCGGTGGTCTATATACAACACTGGCGGCAACCATCAGCATTGAAACCTCAATATTAAGCAACTTTATTCTGAATAATTTCTTTACCTTCCGCCTCAGGAACGTCCCGGGGACAAAACCGTTCTTTCAAAGGCTCCTGAAATTCAATCTGTTCAGCCTGGCGGGAATGGGCATCAACCTGGGGCTGTTATGGCTCTTTCATAACTATATGGGGATACACGACCTCCTGTCGATGTTCCTGGCGATTTTAATCGTGACCCTGTGGAACTACCTGGTCAACACCTGGTGGACGTGGAAATAGTGCGAAGCATCAAGCGTGAGTCTCTAGGGCGGGTAAGAGCTGTCCGTCCGGTTCCGGACCGTACTCGTTTATCATGATGGCTGCCAGAAGTATAATATCGATGTAGAAGAAATAGCCCCACAGGCTGCGCCAGGCAAAGAACAGCGGCAGGACCGACAGCACCGGAGCGGCATTCGGGTAGCGGCGGCAGTTAAAGTAATACCAGACGATAGCCAGGGCCAGGATACCGAATTCCAGGAGACTGAACATCAACGGCGACCGGACATTCAACACGCCGCCGGATACCAGAGATATCAGGCCGACCCCCAGCGGAAACATATCGTCGATAACGGGCGCCAGTATTGAGGTTATCCAGAGGTGCGGGTCGCTGGCGATGAACCAGACGTTGGCGGCGATGAATACCCCGCCGATGATAGCCGAAACAGCCAGCAGGTTCCGCCAGCCCATCGTTCTGAAGATAAGAATGAGATAGAAGAGTACCAGGAACCAGGTAATCTGCTTTATAGTAACAGCCATTGCCATAAACAGGGCGGACATCCATAAATTCCTCTTATAGAGTATCCAGCCCAGTAAAAGAAACGGAAAGTAGAGGAATCCCGTCTCCCCGGCGGCCAGAGCGTTCCATATTTCCAGGCTGGCAACCAGCGCAATGATGAAAAACACGCGGAACTTGCCGGGGATGCGGAATATTATGTAAGCCAGCACAGGTACTAGCAGAATAAGATAAATAAACCTGAAATCGGTGATACCCAGCCAGATAAATGGTGCGGGCAGCAGAAAACACAGGGCGGGATAGTTGAATTTCGTTTCAAGCTCAGGGGGTACCTGAGAAGGATTTTCTACAGCATCCTGCCAGAGTTGCTCCAGCTGCGTCGGGGAGGGATACGGGAAAACGTCGGTGAAACTGCCTTTACGGAGCGGAGTCAGTTTATCCGTTTGACCTTCGAATTTAATCATAGCCGTAACGATGTTGGCTTCGGCGTAAGGATTTTTGCCGTTGAGAACGTTTTCGGCGCCCTGGTGTGAGAGAGCGGTGGCATCATTGTAGCCGAACACGTTATCCAGCGAAACCATTAACCGTGATAATCTGCTATCCGGCTGACCGGAATCGATAGTCTCCAGGCCGATGGTGGTAGCTACTCCGAGCAGCACCACCCCGACGATGCAAAAAACGATAACGATAGTGATGGCGGCCGTCCTGAGGAGATGGACGTGGGTCTTCAACCGGGCATCGGCGGTAGGCATGGCAATGAGGAGTAACAGCACCAGAAAGACCAGCCAGACGGCAGCACCGGCTATCTGATAACTGGAGCTGCTTAAAACGAAGCCGATAGCGGAAAGCGCTGAGGCAACAATCTTGATAAAGATAGCCAGGAAAAAGAGATATATCCTCGGCGTGGCGCGGTCTCGAGAGAAAATGCTCATTCTAATATTGACCGTGGAAAGGGCACTGGTGCCGCTGTCCCTGGTTCAGCTATCATTATAGGTTGTTTCAGGTGATTTTTCTAATCGGCACATTGTTTTAATGTTTGATTGTTTATATTTACTCCCTTGGTGCATGGGGAAATTTGCGGTCTATATGGTAGATGACGCGAGGGAGGCTCGTGTGGGAAAAGATAACAAACGAGTGGGTGGTTGGGGGGGGCTGGATTCCCGCTTGCGCGGGGATGACAGTCGGGGATTGGTTTTTCTTTACTCTATACTCCTGCGAATAGTTGCGAAAAACACAGTATAATGTTAATCTGTCTTAACTAATATGGTTAAGGAAAATCCTAATAAATCCCCGGACGAAAGCCACCGTATCTCCACCACAGATGACATCGAAGTTTCGAAATACCTGGAGATAGCCGAGGAAATCGGTGGCGCTCAATCGGAGGTGAGTCAGGAACCGGTTGCCGAACCCAAGCGTGAGGCAATCATCGTGCTGGACTTCGGCTCCCAGTATAACATGTTGATTGCCCGCAGAGTGCGCGAAAGCAAGGTCTATTGCGAACTGCTGCCACACGATACGCCCTGGGAGAAAATCGCCCCTCTCAATCCCAGGGGCTTTATTCTTTCCGGCGGACCGGCCAGCGTCTATACCAGGAACGCTCCTATGGCGCCTGCTTATGTTTACGAAAGCCACCTGCCGGTACTGGGCATCTGCTACGGCATGCAGGTGATTACCGAGCAGCTCGGCGGGAAAGTTGCGCCGGGAGGGAAACGCGAGTACGGCCATGCCGTAATGCACCTGAGTGAGGTGGATTCGCCTTTATTTGCCGGTCTATCCGAGTCAACCACGGTGTGGATGAGTCACGGCGATAAAATCGAAGAAATGCCGCCGGGCTTCCGGGCGCTGGCCCACACGGAGAACTCGCCTTATGCGGTCATCGGCAACGGCAGCAAGATTTTCGGCCTCCAGTTCCACCCGGAGGTAGCCCATACCCCCGAAGGCAACACTATACTGAAAAACTTCGTCTATAGAATCTGCGGCTGCCGGGGCAACTGGACGATGGGCCACTTCGTCAACGAGAGTATAGCCCGTATCCGGGAGCAGGTGGGCGGCGGCAAGGTTATCAATGCCCTGTCGGGAGGGGTTGATTCCTCGGTGGTAGCGACACTCATTTACCGGGCTATCGGCGACCAGCTTACCTGTATCTTTGTCAATAACGGGCTGCTCCGCCGTGAAGAAGCCGACCGTACCCTCGAGGTTTTTAAAAACAACCTGGGTATGAATATCATTTACGTGGATGCTACCGAGCGTTTCCTGAATAGATTAAGAGGTGTAATCGATCCCGAGGAAAAGCGTAAAATCATCGGCGAGGAATTTATCAGGGTCTTCGAAGACGAAGCGAACAAGATAGGAAAAGTCGATTTCCTGGCACAGGGTACCCTCTACCCTGATGTCATCGAAAGCGTGTCCTCGGTGAGTAATGTCTCCGCTACGATAAAATCGCACCATAACGTCGGGGGACTGCCGGCCAGGATGACGTTGAAGCTGCTGGAGCCGCTGCGGTATCTCTTCAAGGATGAAGTAAGACTGGTAGGAGCGGAACTGGGACTGCCGGAGGAGATGGTCTGGCGGCAGCCCTTCCCGGGGCCCGGCCTGGCGATAAGATGCATCGGCGAAGTGACGAAAGAGAAGCTGGAAATACTGCGCAGCGCCGATTTCATCCTGATGAATGAGATAAAGAAGGCGAAAATGTACCGGCAGCTCTGGCAAAGTTTCTGCGTACTCACAGATATAAGGTCGGTAGGCGTAATGGGGGACTTCCGTACGTACGGCTACCTGGCGGCGGTACGCGCCGTAACCAGCGATGATGCCATGACGGCGGACTGGGCGCGGCTGCCCTATGATTTACTGGCACGGATCTCCAACCGCATCGTTAACGAGGTGGACGGCATCAACCGGGTGGTGTACGATATAACCTCCAAACCGCCCTCAACAATTGAGTGGGAGTGAGGCGAGGAAATGCCCTATTGCCCTCAGTGCCATG
>CAYNDI010000028.1:0-8291 GCA_964395955.1 uncultured Dehalococcoidaceae bacterium | reverse complement strand
GGTGTTCCAGTAACAATACACGTATTAACTTCAGATTTAAATAAAGCAAAAGAGATATTAACTTCTTTTTTAGAACACTAAATTTAATATGTCTTGCTATTAAACCCTTTCTCGAGGGGGCGAGGGAAATTAGGGGAAAAGGGGCGGAGGATATTAAGATATATAAACCACCATCAACGATTGAGTGGGAGTGAGGCGGTTACAGGTTGAATAATGCGTAAATCAGTATTTATTCTGATTGCTTTACTCGTGGTTGGTTCTCTGATACTGGGCGGGTGTAAATCAACCCCTGTACCAACGACAACCCAGACTCCGTCGGCTACAGCAACACCGACAGTATCCCCCACATCCACGCCGACACCAACGCCATCGCCATCACCGACGCCGACACCAACGCCTACGCCCACACCAACAACTACACCTACACAAGAACCACCCGAGCCAACCCAAAGTGAATTTGAGCAACTGACCGATGCCCTGGTAATTATTTCAGGCGGCAGCGACCACCATTGGGAACAGAGCGCGGTGGACATAGCAAACTCTGTACTCTCTAAAGAGCAGTATTCAGCCGGGGATTGGCAGGCTTTCTTTACAGACTTTTTTACGGCAAATCCAACGTTTACGGACGGTTTGAGAAGCTACTTAAGTTATGCGGTTTTTGAATGGTCCGGCGAAGCAGTACAATATAATCTCCAGTCCGGTCTGGTGAGGCCACTTCTGGACTTGATAGATTCCTTTATGAATGAATACGGCGAATCACTCGATACTGTCCTGGCCGATAACGCTGTTCAGCGGGAGACCCTGATGAATGCCCATCGGTTTATCAACGCTCTGGTGGGCGGCTCCTGGTATACGCCTCCCGAGACACGTCTGCCGGCAAATATCCGAAGCGAAGTATACCAGTTCTACTTAAATCTTGTTGGAAAATACATAATTTTTAAACTTAACTACCGTATAGATCCAATCAATCAACCTTTCCTGGGAGCGATAAGAGCTCAAATTTGTATGAACCTTCGTGATGCGGTTCCTTTGACGACAGCAATAAAAACGGAGATAGGTAATGCTTTAGGACTGAAAGCAAGGTACTCTATCATATGGCATCTGAGTTCAGTGCTGGTCATAGACAACCTTGATCTTGATGATTTACAGTTATCAGTTATAGAATCAATTTTCAGATTTGTACCTGATTCGATATATGATCTCGTGGCGATAACCGTGAATGACGCTATTGGAAATACCGATGAAAAATATCTTTGGTACATGACAAAATGCGCGGTGAATATCTCAGACATTCCGGTAGGGACGGAGCAGAAAAGTTATTTCCCGTTAGACATAACCTCTACCGAATCTGACGTTTTTGCTATGACGGTAGCTAATGAAATCAATCGTGCTGTCGAGGCGTACCTGAGTAACACCGACCCGGATTTTAATAGCCGTAAAAACCAGCTGATAGAGCAAGCCGGGGATTACCCGAACAATTATCTGGGCGATATGTTCACAGAGGACTTCGTTGGTCCTCAGGATTTTTTCGTTTCGATAGCAAATCGATGGTTTTGTTCTACAAAGGATGCCCTGGAACTGGCAGTATCTCGATTTGATTCCGGATACGAAGGGCCGATTACTCAATTCCTGTTTTTTGGCGGGGTCTATTTAATTCCAGGTGACAGCGAGGGCGATAGGATTCCGTTTTTCAGTATCGATACCAATGGGGCTGTTGCCAGAACAAGAATTCCTGTTGAAAGAGATGATAAGGGACGTATTGTTTCTCTGCGATATAGCAGTGATAACTACTTGTTCACATTAGATAGCAGCGGTATGGTTGTAGATATTCAAATAGAGTAGTCTGATATATATATTGCCACCCAGTTTTTCTTAGAAGCAGGATATTTGGGAGTGTTAGTTAACGGGATGAGGGTAATGCCGATTATAATAATCGCCCTGCTCTTATCAGTATCCTGCCAGCAGGCAGGACTTCTCTACACCAAAGACGGTAAAATCGAATGCGGCGGAAATGGCGAAGCCATTATTCTCGACAACAATCCCGCCGCCACCGACCCCACTTTCGATGAGATGGTTGCTTTTATCAAAGCAGATAGAACGGATTCCAGGGATTACATTAGAGACGCCTATGTCTGTTCCGATTTTGCCGAAGATGTCCATAATAACGCCGAAGCTGCCGGTATCCGGGCCGGCTGGGTGAGTATCACCTTCGCGGGTACCGAAGAAGGACATGCCCTGAATTCTTTTGAAACAACCGACCGGGGCCTGGTTTACATCGATTGTACGGGTGGTGGCTCGGGTGACAGCGGCAGCGAAAAGCAGAACCGGGATGCCATGGCTTACATTAAGACGGGCAAGAAGTATGGTATACTGGACATCGACCTGGTAGTATCCTCGCCGTATGAATATTACCCTCTTCAATACGATTTTTATGCAGATTGTGAGAGAGAATGGCTGGAATACCAGACAATGACCGAGCTTTATAATAATGAAGTAGACAGATATAATAGTGAAGCAGGCGACAGAGTATTTGTTATTGGTTCTCTCGAAGAGAAAAGGATATCCGCGTGGAAAGAAGAACTGGAGCAACAGGCAGAGGTGCTTGAAAATCTGGGGAATAAGCTGGGAAACCGCTGGTACGAATCGGAATTTTCAGAGTATATCATTCAAGACATACGAATACACTGGTAGTGGTGCATATACGATTTATCGTATAATAAAAAGCATTCCAGAAAATCATATGCGGAGGCATGAAGTTGAAAATCCTTGTTATAGGGAGCGGAGCCAGAGAACACGCGCTAGTATGGAAACTGGCCCGGAGCCCTAAAGCCGAAGAGGTATTCGCCGCTCCCGGCAACGCCGGTACGGCAAGAATAGCCCAGAATATAAATTTTAAAGCCGATGAGATCGGCGGTTTACTTAAATTTGCCCGGGAAAACCGCATCGACCTTACCGTGGTCGGACCGGAGGGTCCCCTGGCAGCCGGAATCGTCGATGCTTTTACGGAAATCGGACTGGCCATTTTCGGCCCCACCCAGAAAGCCGCCGAGATAGAATCGAGTAAGGCTTTCGCCAAAGAACTCATGCAGCGGCACGCCATACCCTGCGCCGATAGCGCTACCTTCTCCGAATACGATAAAGCCATCGAGTATTTAAAGAACCAGAAAATACCCATCGTCATTAAAGCGGACGGACTGGCCCAGGGCAAGGGAGTGGTCATTGCCGAGTCCATGAAAGAAGCGGAAAAAACCCTCACCGATATGATGAAGTCGAAAACATTCGGGGCGGCGGGGAACACCGTGGTTATCGAAGAACACCTTTACGGGCGGGAACTGAGCTTTTTCGTCTTTACCGATGGCGAAAGGGTCGTCCCTACGGTACCTGCCTGTGACTATAAAAGGATTTACGACGGCGATAAGGGACCGAATACCGGTGGCATGGGGAGCTACAGTCCGCCGCCGTTTTACAATGAGGTACTGGGTAATATCATTCTCAAGACCATCATGGAGCCGGCCATACTGGCCTTGAATGACGGCGGCAGGCGGTATAAAGGCGCCCTGTACGGCGGCCTGATGATTACCAATCATGTGCCTAAAGTGATAGAATTTAACGCCAGGTTGGGTGACCCGGAAGCTCAGGTAGTCCTGCCCCGGCTACAGACGGACCTGGTGGATATTATGATGGCTACCATCAATAATGAGCTGGATAAAATTAACGTGGAATTCAGCGATGACGCCTGTGTCGGGGTGGTAATGGCATCGGGTGGCTACCCCGGCAAATACCAGACCGGCTTTCCCATCAGCGGCCTGGACGATGTTGACAAGGACATCATGCTGTTTCACGCCGGAACGAGGATTAATCCGGAAGGGAATATACTGACCAGCGGGGGGCGGATTTTGACGGTAACCGCCACCGGTAAGGACCTGGCCGAAGCCAGAGAGAAGGTCTATAAGAACATCCCCAGGATAAAGTTTGAAGGATGTTATTACCGCAAGGATATCGCGGAAATAAGTAGCAAGTAACAAGTAGCAAGGAATGATGAGGCGCAAAATTGCTTATAAAATGTCCCGAATGTAAATCCTCAAAAACCAAAATGGTCATTAAAAGTGCGAAATTTTATAAGTTTCAGTGTATAGATTGCGGACATGAGTTCAGTATTTCTTACGGTGAGGTTAACAAGTCAAAAAGTAAAAAAGGGGAGCTTTAAAGGGGCGAAGCACCTCTATAAAAATTACTTCCCTTCTCCTTTGAGGGAGAGGGGTTCTCCCTGAGGGTTTCTCCCTGAAGGGGATACTGGGGGTGAGGTAGGAGTAGCGGATTGCTTCGCTACGCTCGCAATGACAATATGGGTGGGGTATGAAAGAGTGAATATACAACTTGCGGGTAAAAACAGGTATGATGTAAGGGTGGCAGTATGGTGAAAAACAAAAAACGACAAGGTTGAGGTAAATAATATGCCCTTAGTCGGCGTGGTGATGGGTTCAAAATCAGATAACGAAGTCATGCAGTCGACGCTGGACGTACTTGCCAGTCTCGGCATCGAGCATGAAGTAAATATAATATCAGCCCACCGGAACCCGGAGAAAGCCAAGCAATACGCGCAATCTGCCCGTGAACGCGGCATCGAGGTTATCATCGCCGCGGCAGGTATGGCGGCGCACCTGCCCGGTGTGCTGGCCAGCTGGACTACCCTGCCCGTTATCGGGGTACCCGTGGCCAGCGGGGAATTGAAAGGGGTAGACGCCCTTTATTCCATAGTTCAAATGCCCGCCGGTATACCGGTAGCCTGCATGGCCATCGGCAGTCCCGGAGCCAAGAACGCCGCTTATTACGCCGCCGAGATTCTCGGACTGAAACATGAAATAATCAGACTGGCTTACGAGAAATACCGGAAAGAACTCCAGGGGACTTAATAAAAACGTGAATATCAGATAATGTCGTTCTCGGACTTCAGCCTGAAGACTTGCCCCGGGAATCCGGGCGTGATTCTCGCTGACACTGGATTCCGGCTGGAGTTTACCCTTCAGGGAGAACTCTTCCGGGTGAACCCCGTAAACCGATACGGGACTGGAATGACAATCATAGAAATGTTAGAATGACAATCTGACAAGGAGAGTGTCATGATTGAGCGGTATTCCCGGCCCGGGATGAAAGAAGTATGGTCGGACGAAAACAAGTTCAACAAATGGCTGGAAGTCGAGATAGCCGTCTGTGATGCCTGGGCTGAAATCGGTGTTATTCCGCGTAAAGCAATTCACAAGATAAAGCTGGCCAGGTGCAATATCAAGCGCATGGAGGAAATCCTTCAAGAGACGCGTCATGACGTGACCGCTTTCCTCGGAGCCGTAGCCGAGAGTCTCGGAGAAGAATCCCGGTATATCCACCTGGGACTCACTTCTTCCGACGTCATCGATACCGCCACCAGCCTGCAGCTCGTAGAAGCCGCCGATATACTGATAAAGGACGTCAAGGAACTCACCGCGGTACTGGCGCAGAGGGCGATAGAACATAAGTATACGGTCATGATAGGCCGGACTCACGGTGTCCATGCCGAGCCGACCACTTTCGGACTGAAACTGGCGATATGGGTGGAGGAAATGAGGCGTAACCTGCACCGCCTTACCGAGGCTAAAAAAGCGATAACCGTGGGGAAGATATCCGGGGCGGTGGGGACTTATGCCACGGTAACTCCGCAGATTGAACAGAGCGCCTGCCGCAAGCTGGGACTGGAACCTGCCCCGATATCCAACCAGGTGCTGCAGAGAGACCGGCACGCCCAGTTCCTGACCACTCTGGCGATTACAGCCGGTTCCCTGGAGAAGTTCGCCACCGAAATAAGAAGTCTGCAAAAGACCGAAGTCAGAGAAGTCGAAGAACCTTTCGGGAGCGGACAGACCGGTTCATCGGCCATGCCGCACAAGCGGAATCCCGAGCTTACCGAGAGGGTTTGCGGGCTGGCGCGGCTGATACGGGGCAATGCCCTTACCTCGCTGGAGAATATCGCCCTGTGGCACGAGCGGGATATCAGCCATTCCTCCAACGAACGCATTATCTTACCGGATGCCTGCCTGGCGCTGGACTATATCCTGGCGCTCTTTACCGGGGTAATGAAGCGTCTGCAGGTATTCCCGCACCGCATGAAAAAGAACCTGGACCTTACGCGCGGACTGGTATTCTCGCAGCGGGTCATGCTGGCTCTGATTAACAAGGGATTAAGCCGGCAGCAAGCCTACGAAATAGTCCAGAGGAACGCCATGAAAGCCTGGAAGGGAAACCGGAATTTCCTGACCCTGCTCAAAGCCGACGCCGGGGTCAAGGAAACCCTGCCGCTGGCAGAGCTCGAAGCTTTATTCGATTACCAGCACTACCTGCAGCATATCGATGAGATATTCCGGAGACTGGGTCTGACCAAGTCACAATGGCAGGCAAGTATCTCTGAAAACATGGAATTAACACCATAGTAAGTATGAGGATATAAGCTGATGGATAATATTGAGGAGTCAATAATTCTAAAAACCGAACTGCCGCTGCCGATGTTTATCCGCGGCAAGGTACGTGATACCTACGACCTGGGCAGTCACCTGCTCATCGTGGTTACCGACCGCATTTCAGCTTTCGACGTAGTGCTTCCCTCCGGTATCCCGCTTAAGGGGCATGTCCTGAACCGTCTCTCCTCTTTCTGGTTCCGGCGTACGGGTGATATTATACCCAACCACATGACCGAGGCTATCGACGATGTGCACTGCCTCGATTCCTATATCCCTGAAGACCAGCGCTTTACCTTCCCGGCATATCTGCGGGGTCGCTCGATGATAGCCAAGAAGGTAAAGCGCATACCGGTAGAGTGCGTGGTGCGCGGCTACATGTCGGGGTCGGCCTGGGCGGAATATAAAGAGCACGGCACCGTCGCGGGAAAAGCCATGCCGGAGGGACTGAAGGAAAGTCAGGAACTGGAAGAGCCGATATATACACCGACCACCAAAGCCGAAACGGGGCATGACCAACCCATTACCAGGGAGCAGATTATCAAGCTCATCGGTCTGCGTACCGCGGAGGAGATGGAAGAGAAGAGTATGGCTTTATACAAATCCGGCCGTGAATATGCCCGGGAAAAGGGCATTATCATCGCTGATACCAAGTTCGAGTTCGGCATCGATAACGGCCGGTTGACGCTGATTGACGAGATATTAACTCCCGATTCATCACGATTCTGGGACGCGGAGCTTTACGAACCGGGTCATTCGCAGCCGAGTTTCGATAAACAGCCACTGCGAGACTGGCTGACGGCGTCCGGCTGGAACAAGGAGCCTCCGGGGCCCGAGCTGCCCGAGGACGTCATCAAGGCAACTTCGGAAAGATACCTGAAAGCCTACGAAATACTGACCGGAAGGCATCTGGCTATCCTGGAATAAAGGCTAGCCTTCCAGAAATCCCTTGGTGCTGGGCAACTCCCCGGCGATACGCGGGTCTATTCCGGTAGCGGTATCCAGCGCCCTTCCCAGAGCTTTAAAGAGGGCTTCGGCCTTATGATGGTCGTTGCTGCCGCAGATAATTCGGGCGTGCAGGTTCATCCTGGCCTCAATGGCGAAGGACTCCAGAAAATGGCGGATAAGGTCGGTAGATAATCCGGGCATATCATTGCCAGTAAAGGACAGGTCAAGAACGGCATATCCCCGACCGCCGATATCGACGATAGCCGTGGACAAAGCATCATCCATGGGTACCGTAGCTTCGGCCATCCTCACAATACCGCGTTTATCACCCAGCGCCTGAGCGAAAGCCTGACCCAGGCATATAGCTATGTCTTCAATAACGTGGTGCGGGTCATCGCCGCCGGCTTTAAGCTTTATGTCAAATAATCCGTGCTTAATCATCGCTGAAAGCAGGTGGTCGAAGATATGGATGCCGGTATCTATTTCCCATTTACCGGTGCCGTCGATATTCAGTTCCAGGCTGATTTTCGTCTCCCCGGTCTGTCGGGTAATCACGGACGTCCTTGTATCAGGAGTTGCCGAAGCCAGCAGTTTCATGGCGCCTCTTAAGAAAGTGCCGCCGACAGGTACGCGGCCGGTACGGGTGCGCTGGTAGAGAGGGCGACTGCACCCTATTTTCTCTGCCATCTGCTGGTCTGAGTACCCGTTAGTTTCCTGTAATTGAACAACTTTTTTCAGCATATCATCGGTGGATTCCATTGTTATCTCCTGTTACTTATGTAACATGTTATTAGTCATTACTGTTAAGTATTATAACATATAATGAGTATTTGTCAAGGGATTAGTGTAAATTATTAT